>CAZCFT010000043.1:0-20684 GCA_964498015.1 uncultured Ignavibacteriaceae bacterium | reverse complement strand
AGTCGATGCCTTTCGGGCATTATTAGCAGTCTGCCGAGGGGATGCTAATAATGACGGTGTTATAAATGCCATAGATCCGACATATATTATAAATTTCTTGTTTAGGGGAGGCCCGCCACCAAAGCCGGATACACTTATGGGCGATGCAAACTGTACTGGAACCTGTAACGCTCTGGATGTCACTTTAATATTAAATTGGCTATATAGGCACGGAATGCCGCCGCCCATCTGCTTTGACTATGGACAATAATCACCATTTGAATCCTGAATGAAAAGAGGCAGGGCATTCCCCTGCCTTTCTTATTGGAGAGACTGCAGTTAGCGCTCAAGAGACGGAATAGAGGTTTCTCCATTCTGTTCCCCCATATTGTCTTATAAACCGGTTGAAAGAAGAAATTGAATACCGTATATTGATAAACTATTTTGAGGTGATCAGATAAAGATAATATTATGGCTAATATATTAACCAAAATCTTCGGCGCCAAGCATGACCGGGATGTCAAAAAAATCCGCCCTCTGGTGGATGAAATAAATGACGAATTCGAGAAACTCGCCCCTCTCAGCGACGACCAGCTGAAAGCCAAGACCGAAGAATTCAAAAAGCGGCTGACCGAAGAGGAGACTCTGGATGATCTCCTGCCGGAGGCATTTGCGGTAGTCAAAGAAACCTGCAAGCGTCTCTGCGGGACAAGCTGGGACGTGGTCGGAATCAAGACCGAATGGAATATGGTTCCTTACGATGTCCAGCTTATCGGCGGGATAGCGCTTCATCAGGGGAAAATCTCCGAAATGGCCACCGGTGAGGGAAAGACTCTTGTCGCCACACTCCCCACTTATCTGAATGCCCTCTCCGGCAAAGGGGTGCATATTGTTACGGTCAATGATTATCTGGCCAAGCGCGACAGCGAGTGGATGGGCAAAATATTTGAATTTCTGGGATTGACAGTCGGGTGTATTCAAAACGACATGGACAGCGCCGCCCGTCGGGCAGAATACAACAAAGATATTACCTACGGTACCAACAATGAATTCGGCTTTGATTATCTTCGCGACAATATGGCTCAGACGATTGATGACCGGGTTCAGCGGGGGTACAATTATGCTATTGTTGATGAAGTTGACTCAGTCTTGATTGATGAAGCCAGAACGCCATTAATTATATCCGGACAGGTCGAAAGCAAGCTTGACCAGCGGTTTGCCGAAATGCAGCCGATTGTTTCCACTCTGGTTCGGAAACAGACCAATCTGCTTAATGAAAGAATCGCTCAGGCAGAGAAGCTTCTGGCCAGCAATAACGATAACGACCAATATGAGGCGGGGAAACTTCTTCTCTCGGTCAGCCGCGGCGCGCCCAAGAACAAGAAATTCCAGAAGCTGATTAAAGAAAGCGGGGTGCAGGGGCTTATCACGAATGTAGAATCGGGATACCTTCGGGACAAGAAACTGTATGAAGTTGACGAGATGCTGTACTATGTCATCGATGAACGAGAAAATACAATTAATCTGACCGATCACGGCCGCTCCCAGCTTCCCAAGGCCGAACAGGAGTTATTTACGATTCCGGATATTTCCGAGGGATTATCTGAAATTGAAGGGAATGCCTCCCTTACGCCGGAAGAGAAAACCAGAAGAACAGACGAGCTTTATCGAGTGCATGGGGAACGGTCGGAGAAGGTGCACTCTATCAGTCAACTGCTAAAGGCTTATAATCTTTTTGAAAAGGATGTTGAGTATGTTGTTCAGGATGGGAAAATTCTTATAGTGGATGAATTCACCGGACGGTTGATGCCGGGGCGTCGTTATTCCGACGGCCTGCATCAGGCGATCGAGGCGAAAGAAAATGTCCGAATAGAGGGCGAAAGTCAGACTCTTGCGACTATCACATTACAGAATTATTTCCGCATGTACAAGAAACTTGCCGGTATGACCGGTACCGCCGAAACTGAAGCCCAAGAATTCTGGGATATTTATAAACTTGATGTCGTTTCCATTCCGACCAATGAACCGGTGAGAAGAGTTGATTTTAATGATGTGGTTTATCTGACCCGCCGGGAGAAATATAATTCTATCATAGACGACATAATTGATTGCCATAATACCGGCAGGCCGGTTCTGGTCGGTACAATTTCAGTGGAAGTCTCGGAAACACTCTCGCGAATGCTGAAACGTCAGGGTGTACCGCACAATGTTCTTAACGCCAAATTCCACCAGATGGAAGCCGAAATTGTGTCGGGGGCGGGGCGGGCCAAGGCGGTTACGATCGCCACCAACATGGCTGGCCGCGGCACCGATATCAAGTTGGGAGAAGGGGTTGTCAAACACCAAAACTGTGCCTTGTTGAATCCCCGGAAGGACGAAGAAATCTGCCCCTATTTCAAAGAATTGAAGTGCCGCGAAAAAGTCCCTTGCGGACTTCATATTATAGGTACCGAACGGCACGAATCAAGGCGCATTGACCGTCAGTTGAGGGGGCGATCCGGCCGTCAGGGCGACCCGGGCTCATCTCGATTTTATCTGTCGCTTGAAGATGATCTGATGCGTTTATTTGGCGGCGACCGACTGGGCAGAGTAATGGACCGGATGGGGGTCAAAGAAGGCGAGGTCATCACTCATCCAATGGTAACGAAGGCGATCGAGCGGGCACAAAAGCGGGTTGAAATCCAGAATTTCTCCATTCGTAAACATACTTTGGAATATGACGATGTCATGAATTCCCAGCGCGAGGTGGTTTATAACAGAAGGCTGGCGGCGCTTGAAAGGGAATCAATTAAAGATGAGGTCTTGGAGCTAATCGATTCGGCGCTTGACACTCTTGTCCAAAAATATTGCCTCGAAAAAGAATATCCCGAGAATTGGGATTTGAATGGTTTCAAAGCGGAGTTAAGTCACACATTTCTTTTGAATCTGGAATTCAAAGAGGAAGATATTCCATCGCTGACGCAGGAAAAGGTATTTGAAAATATCCATCAGGCTGTATTGACTTTCTATGGCCAAAAGGAAAATCTGTATGGCGCTGATATCATGCGCAGGCTGGAACGATATGCGGTATTAATGACTATCGACCGGCACTGGCGGAACCATATGTACGAGATGGACCAGCTTAAAACCGGTATCGGGTTGCGCGCCTATGGTCAGCGCGACCCGCTGGTAGAGTACAAGAAGGAAGCATATCGTCTCTTTGCCGAAATGATCGAGATGGTTGATAAAGAAATAGTGGGGATGGTTTTCAAACTTCAGGTAAACATCCCAGAGAAGCCACGCGAAGAGAGGCGTCATCAGGCGCAGAGAGATTCGCTGGTGGCCACGCACCAAGACACGGTCGGCATGGGATTCGGGTCGGCGCGTCAGACAGAAGAGGCCAACCCAATGGCGGAGGCCTCCCAGCGCGGCACGGTTAAGCCCTTTAAACGCGATATGCCTAAAGTCGGCCGTAACGACCCCTGCCCCTGCGGTTCGGGGAAGAAATACAAGAAGTGCCACGGGGCGGGTGAGTGAACAGTGGTCGAGAAATTAAAAAAGTGGCAAAGTGATTATAATAAATGGCTTGAAGACAACCCCGAGGCCAATGAATTAGAATGGCGGGTTTCCTTAAGAAATCAACTTTTCATAAAGGGATTGGGTTATCACGAGAGTCAGGTCAAATATGAACGCGAGCGTACGGACCTTAGAATTTTTGGTGAAAATTTAATTCCCTATTTTGTTGTCGAAACCAAAATCTCCGATAAAAGCATTGATGCCAAACAGACGTTAAGTCAGGCGCTGAAATATCTTGATGGCGGCGAGCAATTCGTTGTACTTGCTTCCAAAAAGAGAATTAAGATTTTTGATCCGTTCGGGATATATTTGGCGGAATTTGATATTCTTGAACCTGCAATCTCAGAGAATCCTTTTTTTCAGATTATCCACTGTGACCGATTGCGCGATAGAGAGAATCTCGTCGTTTTTCGGGAGGGGAAACTTAAAGGAGGCTTTCTAAAAGTTGATGCCAAAAATGAGGAAAACCTCGATAAACTCATTGCAAAGCTTCGCTATTGTTCGGGGCGTTTGATAAAATATGTTGCGCTGGCTTTTGAGAAATACAAAGACGAGCACGCTGAGTTCAAGAAGCAATTAGACCAGCTGGACAAAGCTTTCGGCTCTATCCAGAAGAATGGCGTCAAGCCTTATTATTATGAGCGAAAGGAAAGGCAATATATTCAGACCAGACAGCGGCTTGAAAAAAAATACCGCGTCGCCAGAGAGATTTTTGACAATTCCTTCAAGATATTTTCACACTTCCAGCCTTTTTCCAAATCGCCATCAACCGACCCCAAGAAAAGAGAACAAGAGATAAAAGAAATCTATTTCACCGATGTCGCCTATGCGGCCTTGAACCGAATTCTTTTTATACGGATCGCTGAGGACAAAAAACTTGTCAATAAGAAGATTTCCAACAGCGGCGTACATGCCTGGCGCAATTTCACCACCTTCATAAAAGACAAATATCAAGAGCTGTTAAGAGTCGCATTTAGAGATACCGGCGAATTGTACGCCCATTTCTTTGAAGCCAACATTTTTGATTGGTATATCGACAGCGACGGCGATCTAAACAGCCTTCTTGAAGAAATTTTTTATATTCTTAATTCATTTGATTTCTCAAAAATTGATTCCAACTCCCTTGCCGATCTGTATCAGGAGTATCTACCCGCGGAAAAAAGGAAACGGCTCGGCGAATTCTATACGCCGCCGGAAGTGGCCGAATATATTTTGAAATCTGTCGGCTATCCGGATGACGGACGATTACTCGATTTTGCCTGCGGTTCCGGGGGATTTCTGGTTCCAGCGGCCAGAATGCGTCTAAGGCAACTTGAAGAAAAGGGAGTAAGCCCAGACCTCCAACTGGAGGCTTTACAGGATATTGTCGGCCTCGATATAAATCCTTTCGCCACTCATATCGCCGAAATGAATATGCTTTTTGTTATTCTTGAAACATATCTTTCGGCTAAAGAGGTTAACCCAAAATTCGAACTGAAAAGAATACCAATTTACACGACCGACTCTTTGGTATCAGTCCCGCCGGCAGGGATTACCATGGAAATTTTCCAGCGCGAAAAGGCGGAGGAATTTTCGCAAAGCCTCGAGATAATTGATGACCCTGGCTCTTTTAAGTGGGTGGTCGGCAATCCGCCCTACGTCCGCAACGAAAGACTCCCCGAAGAATACAGAGAGCTATATAAGAATGCTTTTCTTGATGTCGCCAAAGGTAATCCCGATCTCTACACATATTTTCTTCGCAAGGGGATCGATTATCTTGATGATAATGGCCGGATGGGAATAATTGTCTCTTTGGGAATTGCTGATTCCGGCGCCAGCGAAAAAATACGCCAATATCTTTCCCAATATCATATCGAAAAAATAGTTTCGCTGGAGAGCGCAGAGGTTTTTGAAGCCTCGACAAATCCCATAATAATTATAATAAAGAAAGCTCCGACCTCCAAGCGCTCCAAGATTAATCTGGTAAACGATATCACCTCCCTGAAGGACCTGGCCAAGAGTCGGCCGATCGATGAAATCGAGCAGGAACGGTGGCTGGGGCTTACCAAAGAATCGGATAATTCATGGAGAGTGGAGATCCGAGCCGAAGACTTGGTGATTTTAGAGAAACTGCTTAAAGGTGAAAAAATTTTTGAGGCCAGCTATGGTATGACCCTTCGCGATAAAGCCGAAGGTCGAAAAATGATATCTACCAACAAGGATGAGCTTGAAAATCCTGTTCCACTTCTGGATGGCCGTGAAGTTAGAAATTGGACAGTTAGCTGGCAGGGAAGGTATCTTGAGTACAAAGAAGAACTAATATCGAGTTACCTATCGCCTGATTTTTTTGATTTGCCTGTCATTGTGGTACCAAGAATATCAAAATCATTACAGGCCGCGCTAATCAAGGATGACAAAAATTCACCATTTGATAAGTTTGCCTGTAGAGATACTATAATGATTGTTAGGTCAATAAATGACCTTGTCATGTCATATGAAAATTTGATTTCTTTGCTAAACAACAATCTCAGCAGATTTTTTGCGGCCATGATCTCCAGGGCGGGAGTCGTACAAGAATATTATTCCACTTTTTATCCGAGAGTCATTAATAATATTTGTATTAGCAAAGATATAGTTATGAAAGATTTGGCGGTGGATTTCAAAAAATTGCAGGTGTCCATTCATGATTATGCGAATAAAATTCAACACGGCGATGCGCTTATAGCCAAGGAAATTGATAAACTTTTTGACACAAAATGCCGCCCCTTCGGCCTCCTGAATGGTTCCGACCTATCCGGATATGTTTCGCCATTGAAAACGGAATCGTCCGAAATAAATAAATCTGGCGATTTGATATGCAAAGAAAATTTGGGTGTTATTAAAGGGGATCCCGATGTTCTGCAATTCATTCTTTCATATTCGCAATTGAAGGAGATGGGGGAATTGAGCAAGAATCATTTGGAGAAGTTCCTCATTCCGGAGAATAGAAATATTCTATTGAAAGCTCTGGAGAAAATGGAATCTTGGTTTGACGAAAAACCCGGGCTCCTTGACAAACTTGAGGAAAAAGAAGAAGAGCTTGACGAAATTATTTTCGACAACACAAAATCTCTTACCAAAAAAGATATCATCTATATTAAAAGGAGAATAAAATCGCATCCTCTTGATAAAATTATTGTAACAACTCCCCCGGGCGTCGCGACCAAACGCATACCTCATAAAAGGTGGATGTCCGGAGAAAGGTATAAAGAATAGCAAAAGCGCATTGCCAAATGCACCTATTATCGCTTATGAACCTATTTTCAATTTCAATCGTATTTGAAAAATAGGGAAATAATGAACCTATGAAAAATATACTATTTGTCTGCACAGGGAATTCCTGCCGAAGCCAGATGGCGGAAGGATTTGGAAAGTCCCTTTCCAATGGAAGGTTCGTAATCAGCTCCGCCGGAACATGTCCCATCGGCATACACCCGATGACCATACAAACTATGAAGGAAGCGGGGATCGATATCTCCGATCAGAAATCAACGATGCTGGATAAGAAGATGATGGCAAAATGCGATTATTTTGTCACTCTTTGCGGTTCAGCCAAAGATTCATGCCCGGCGCCGCCTGCTGGAGTCAAACATATTCACTGGGATATCGAAAACCCTGATATTCTATACACCTCAGAAGAAAGCCGTCGTAAGGGATTCGCCCGGATCCGGGACGAAATAAAAAGGCGTGTTGAAAATTTGCTTATCCAAATAGATAAAGGAGAAATATGAGAAAGCTGTTCTTGCTTATTGCCGTCGCAATAAGCCTGTGGGGAATGGCGGCGGCTCAGGATGCGATGCAATTCCCGGTCACCCAGTTCACCCTCGACAATGGCGTAACCGTTCTGGTTGTGGAACGTCAAACTGCGCCGGTTTTTGCGGGATTCATTGCGGTTCAGGTCGGCTCGGGGTACGAAAGGACCGGAGACATAGGATCGGCGCATCTTCTGGAGCATATGATGTTCAAGGGCTCGCAGAGTATCGGGACATCAGATTATAAGGCCGAGTCGATTATCATGGCCAAAGAAGATTCAGTCTATGAAGTAATCGACCGGGCCCGTCAGGAAACGCCATATATCAAGCTCAATAATCCAGAAAAGCTTGACGGCCACTTGAAGCATTTGGACAGCCTGAAGACAATTCTTGATTCTCTGACTCAGCAGAGCTCCAAATATGTCATCCAAAATGAATTTGATCAGATTTACACCCGCAATGGATCGGCCGAATTCAATGCTCAAACGGGTTATGACTTGACCACCTACTTTGTATCACTTCCCGCCAATCGTCTGGACCTCTGGTTTAATATGGAATCGGATCGGCTTAAGCATCCTGCCTTTAGAGAATTTTTCCCTGAGCGGGATGTTGTCAGCGAAGAGAGAAGGCTTTCGGTTGAAAATAACAGCGACAGCAAGATGACTGAACAGCTCATCGGTACAGCTTATATTGCCCACCCCTATCAATTATACTGGGAATGGCAGTCGGAAGAAAATAATTTAAAGAGAAGCGACCTCGATCAGTTTTTCAAGTCATATTATATCCCTCAGAGAATCGCGATTGCCGTGGTCGGCGATGTAAAAGCTGATGAGGTCAAAAGGATGGCGGAAAAATATTTCGGCGAGATGCCGCGCGGAACTAATCCTGATCCGATATATACGGTCGAACCGGAACAGCCGGGCGAACGACGAGTTGAGGTGGTCTATGAGGCCAATCCCGCCGTCTTCATAGCCTTTCACAAAACGGCTTTCAACGATTCCGAGGAACCGTCATTTCAAGTAATCAAGCGGCTTCTTGCCGATGGCCGCACATCGCGGCTCTACAAATCGCTCGTGCTTGATCAACAGCTATGCCTCGACATCGCAGCCGATTTCTATCCGGGGAACGAAATGGGAGACCTGCATCAGGGGTTATTTATCATTTATGCATACCCCAAAGAGGGAGTAACTACTGCCGATGTTGAAAACGCCGTGTATGCTGAATTAGCGAAGCTTGTATCAGCTCCAGTGGAAGAGACGGAACTGACCAAAATAAAAAATAACATTGATGCCAATTTTATCTGGGGATTTCATTCCAATATGGGTTTGGCTCGGAATCTGGCCGAAGCTCAGAGTCAGGCTCACGATTGGCATTACCTTGTTAAACTCCGAGACAATCTCAAGGCGGTTTCGCCGGGAGATATAATGAGTACGGCGAAGAAATACTTCACGAAAGAAAATCGCACCGTTGCCACGTTGATACCAAAGGAGAAGGGAGCCACCCAATGAAAGGGAGCATATTTTTCTTAATGGTTCTGATTTTCGCGGCCGGTTCGTCGTCCTTTGCGGTCAACCCCCGCGATATGAAATTCCCTCCGCTTAAATTCGAACCTCCTGAACCGGTGCGATATGTAGCCGACAATGGAATGATCGTTTATTTCCTGGAAGATCATCAACTCCCAATTATGACCTGCGCGGCCTTATTCAAAGGCGGCACGGTGTTTGACCCGGCTGATAAAATCGGCCTGACTGACATAACCGCCAAACTGCTTCGTACCGGAGGGGCTGGCAAACGCACACCCGATCAAGTCGATCAAGATTTGGATTTTGTCGGCTCCTCAATAAACAGCGCCGCTGCATCGGACAATCTCATGCTCGACCTCCGCTCTCTGAAAAAAGATGTCGATTTGGGACTGGAAATACTTTCAGATATTCTTCAGAAGCCGTCTTTTGATACCGCCAAAATATCCCTTGAGCTGTCAAACAAGAGCGATGAGATACGACGTCAGAACGACGAGCCAAATATGGTGACTCGTCGAATTTACTATCAGCAGGTCTATTCGGGACATCCCTACGGATATTTTGCGACACTGGCCTCAATCAGCAAAATTGACAGAGATGCTATTATGTCTCAGTACAAGAAATTCTACGGCCCCGATAACTGCATTCTGGCTATATCAGGGGACTTAAGTTTTGATGAAGTGAAGAATCTGGTCAAAAAATATTTCGGCGGTTGGGCGCGCGGAAATATTACAGTTGGAATTCCCACGAAGGCAATGCCGCATTACAAACCCGGGGTGTACTACGCCCAAAAGGATATCAACCAAGCCAATATCCGAATGGGGCATCTTTGCATGGATGACAAAAATCCTGACCGTCACGCCATGGAAGTACTCAATTTTGCGCTCGGCGGCGGCGGATTTTCTTCACGGCTGATGGGTCAGGTGAGAACTTCAGCGGGGTTGGCCTATTCGGTCGGCAGTTATGTTTTCAACCGGCCGCTGATGGGAAATATGTTTGCCTATTGTCAGACGCGGGCTGACGCCATGGCACAGGCGACCAAAATGATGATAAATATTATTACTCAGGTCAAAGAAAGCGGTATTACTCAGGATGAGATGGATCTGGCCAAAGAGTCAATCATCAACAATTTTGTCTTTAACTATGCCACCACCGACCAGATTGTCAATGCCAAAGCCTTTCTGGAATTGACAGGATTCCCTCCAGACCAGATGAAAAAGGACCTTGAGGCTTATCAGGCGGTGACGCTTGACGACTGCCGCCGGGTTGCCGCCAAATATCTCGACCCCAAGAATATGGTCATAGTGATTACCGGCAATAAAGATCTATTTGATAAACCTATGGATTCATTCGGCCCGGTGACTGAAGTCGATATGGAGATTAAGTAGAGATAATATTCGTCGCTACTATATATTTCTTTACAGTAGCGGTCTTGACACCTTGTCGGGACTATGGCGCATTTAGGTTAATGGCTGTAAAGAAACGTTTTAGACGTCGCACGGCACAAAAGCTTGTTGATGGGGCCTTATTTTGATGAGGTTCCATGAACAGAAATCCGGACAATCATTTCCCGGGGGAGTTGCTCCGCGGTTGGAGTTCGAGTTCGTTAATCCTCTTGCGGATATAAGTAATCTCTGGGAGCCGTTGACCCAGTTTGTCGAATTTATAATAGAACTGCAGGGCTTTGTCGAGTTGGCTGTTTCTTTCCGCGACCAATCCTTTATACATATAAGCGTATGCTGATGCAGAATCGAGAGAGATTATCAAATCGGCAAGGCTATCCGTCAGGGAAAACATGCCGGCCGTATAGTAGTATGAGGCCAGATCGGCAAGAATAAGAGTATTTTCGGGATCAATTCCCTCCGCCATTTTCAACTCGTCAAATTGCCTCTGCTTTAGCCCCATCTCACGGTACAAATCAGCCCGATAATGATATAGGTCAGTACGGTATGGATCGAGCATTATGGCCGTATCATATTGCTCTGAAGCATCATTGTATTTCTTAAAATGCTTCAACAGATTCCCTTTTTGCATTCGATATGTAGCGTTGTACGGATCACTCTCCACCAGACGATTGGCGTAGGCAAAAGACTCGTCCACCCTGTCGTGAGCATAAAGGTCTTCCACCAATCGCGATTCCAAAGCCCCCTTAGCCTTGCTGACAACCGACTGCTCGCGACGGTCGGCCTCGGTGAAATTCCTGCTCAAATAGTAATAATCCCGCATGGCAAAATAAGCCGATCCATATTTGGTTTCATTGTAGGTCAGGAATTTGTCGAGACTGCTAACTGTCATCTCGGGGGAAAGGTGCAGTATCATGGCCGGCAGAAATAATAATAATGCGGCGGGAGCAAGGATTCGCCTGATTTTATCGGATAATTTGAGCCGACCGCTGTCTATTGATATAGCATACACGCCGAGAAATATAAATCCTGTCATCAGAAATCCATAAGATACAAAATCTCTGGCCACTCCATTCTTGGGATCAATTATAAAGAGAGCGACAAATTGCGTGCCCGCCAGGATTCGCAAAGATAATGACATATTATCCTTCATTATTCCCTTGATGGAAATGATGGCAAAAAATATAAATACAAGAAATAGCGGCTCCATCTGGAAGAAGAGATTGAGAACATCAAGCAGATGATGCGCGCCAAAAAGGCCGTAATCTGCTTCCGGGGGTTTGCCTTGAAAAAGCAGGATACCGTTTTCGATAGCAATATCATTTCCGGCAAGCATATAGAGTATGACAACTCCACCCGCAAGGCCTGACACGGCCGATATCCACCCAATCAGGCTGAATCCCTCCCATTTTTTCTGCAGGTGCAATATGGTAACATAGATGGCGGCGGGAATGGCAGTCAGAAACTGCAGATTTATGACCAAGCCCACAATAATAATCCCCCACAGATAGTACAAATATCTGGATTTCCTCTCCTTCAGCGACTTGACTACGAGATACACAAAGAGGGCGCCGAGCGGGATGAGAATAGGATATACTTCAACCATCCCAAAGAAGAAAAAACTGAATCCGGAAAATAAGGCAAGAAGAAGAATCAATAGTCTCTTCGTTCTATCCGCCGTAATAAGTTCTGCAATTTTAAGGACAATGTATAAAAAAGAAACTCCGGAGAAGAAAGAGACTATCTGATACCCCAATTCGGCGGCGGATTCCTTCGCGAGTCCGAGTAGGGCGATAACTTTATAGAGCATATATGGGATGATAGCGCCCCCGTACTCGTACCATCGAAAAACAGGTTTGGCTCTCTGGGCAAAATTCGATATTCTGATATACCCATTCCCGTACAAGTGTGCCTGATATTTAAAGATGATAAAGATGGCCAGAATGAACAGCAGGAAAGCAAGCCGCGTCAGAGTTTTCTTGTCATTCCAGAGATAATCACAATAGTGGGTGACAATAGATTTTTCTGGAGATCTGATTAAGAGCCAGAAAATAATTGCAACTGACAGGATAAGCCAAGAGCAATACAAATATCCGGGCAGGAAGGCGGCCTGCTCAATCCCCCAGCTTATGGCGATGAATTCGCCACCAAAGGCTATTATGATAAGAGAAATTGTCAGGATAGAAAAAAGGACGATATTGAGCGTGCGGCCAAAAGGTTCTGTGTTGAAATTATTTTCCTGAACCATCTCAAGCCGACCTCACAAGCTTATATTTCCTGTCTTCCCTCTAATGCTCGAGAAAGAGTTATCCCGTCGGCATATTCCAGATCGCTCCCGACCGGCAGACCGCGCGCTATTCTGGTAACTTTCACGCCCAGCGGCTTCAATAATCGGGCCAGATAAATCGCTGTCGCTTCCCCTTCGACATTCGGATTGGTGGCGATAATTATTTCCTTGATATTATCACTAATTCTTGTTAATAGTTCTTTGATTTTCAAATCATCGGGGCCGATTCCCTCGAGGGGCGAAATTCTGCCGCCAAGCACATGAAACCGTCCGTTAAACCCTTCGGCCTTATCCAGCGCGGCAAGATCGACCGCTTCTTCAACGACACAAATAATGTCATTCTTGCGTTCCGGATCGGCGCAAATATGGCATGGGTCGCTCTCGGAGATATTGTTGCAGATGGAGCAAAATCCGACCTTCTCTTTAACGGCCTGAATTGCCTGAGCCAATTCCAAAGCTTCCTCTTTTGGAATTTTAAGCAGATGAAAGGCGAGTCGTCCCGCCGATTTGCGGCCTATTCCGGGAAGACGCGAAAGCTCGGTGATAAGCCTTTCCACTGATTCAGCGGATTTATGCATTGAGTCTCAAAACGGAAGGTTCATTCCCGGGATGTTCAGACCGCCAGTCAGTTCCGCCATCTGCTCGGCCTGCAATTCCTGCGCTTTCTGGCGAGCCTGATTGACCGCGGCGACGATCAGATCCTGAAGCATTTCGACATCATCAGGATTGACCACTTCACGATCAATCTTCACTTCCATTATATCCTGTTTTCCGTTGGCGATGACTTTCACCATACCGCCGCCGGAGGACCCTTCGACTTGTGTCTGTTCCAGCCTGCTCTGAATTTCCTCCATTTTGGCCTGCATCTTCTGGAACTGCTTCATCATGTCGCCCAATTGGCCTTTGCCCATCGTTCATTCTCCTACATATAATCATTCTTCAACTTTTCTTTTCCCGATTATTTCGCCGTCAAGCTTTTCTACCAAATTGCGTAATTTCTCGTCTCCAGCAAGGAGCTTCTCGGCGTCTATTTTTTCTTCCGTCGGAGGTTGAGACCTTACCGGCGCGATCGTCTTTTTGCTCAAGTCTATTTCGAACTTTATTTTCAGATTGGTTTTGAAGAAGTCGCGCAGGGAGGCGGTGATTATTGTCATGAAATTCGGCTGTTCGACAACTTGCCTGCTGGCTGAGCCGCCCGCATTATAAAAAACCGCCGTGACAATATTATCTTTAACTTCCTTTATTTCCGCCGTCCCCAAAAGCGATGGTAGCATCGCGTTTTGAGTTCTAAGATGCTCAAGGAATTTGTCCCAATTGCTTTGGACTATGGGAAGATTGACCGGCCGCGCCGAGAATGATGGAAGTTCAGCCAGTGTCTGGCTCTTTTCCGTAGTAGCTTCTGGCCCACTTTCGGGTTGGCGAAATGAAATGCCGGTGGGAGCATGTTTGGCAGGAGCTCCGAAAAGGTCGGTGGACGACTCAGAAGCTTGCAAGTCCGGTTGGTCCGATAGATACGCCAAAATATCCTCGAAGACGATAGTTGATTCCAGATTGGCCAGTCTTAGCGTCGCAGTCTCCAAAAGAAGTCGTGGGCTAAGACCGCTCCTCATATCAAAAATGGTATCGCTGACAAGTTTTATCATCCGAAGAAGGTCGCCTGTGGAAAAGTAATCAATCTGTCTGCGGAAATTTTCAAATTCCGAATCGGAAACCTCCAAAATCCTTTCCGGCTGGTCCGAATTCTTCAAAATAAGAAGATCACGAAAATGCTCGATTACCCCCATGCAGAATTCGGGAATTTCCACGCCTGAATTTATTAATTCTTTGATGATTTCGAGAGCTTTGGCGCTCTCGCGGGCGGCGATGATATCGACATATCGAAAATAAACCTGACGTTCCACAAGCCCGAGAGCCTCTACCACCTGCCGTTCGGTGATTTTTCCTTCAGAAAATGATGAAAGCTGATCCAGCAGTGATAAGGAATCTCTCACAGCGCCGTCGGCCTTGCGAGCAATTATGAATAAAGCCTCATCATCGATTCCAATTTTCTCCGCCTCGGCCACTTTCTTCAGATGTTTTATGAGGTCCGGTACGCTTACGCGTCGAAAATCATATCGCTGGGTACGACTGCGAATTGTCTCCGGGACTTTATGGGGTTCGGTTGTGGCAAAAATAAAGACCACGTGCGGCGGAGGTTCTTCAAGTGTTTTGAGAAGGGCGTCAAAGGCGGAACCGGATAGCCGATGTACTTCGTCGATAATATATATTCTCTTCTTTCCGGAAGTAGGCAAATAGCGGACATTTTCACGAAGCGTGCGAATGTCATCGACTCCGGTATTGGAGGCGGCGTCAATTTCAAGAACATCAAGAGACGAAGCAGAAACAATCTCCAGACAGGAAGGGCATTTATCGCACGGTGTAGCCGTCGGCCCCTCGACGCAATTCAAAGCCTTGGCCAAAATTCGGGCCGTCGAGGTCTTGCCGGTGCCTCGTGGGCCGGTGAAAAGATACCCTGATGATAACCGCCCACCGCTGAGCGCATTTTTCAGAGTCTTGGTGACATGCTCTTGGGCGATGATATCATCGAACTGTTGCGGCCTATATTTTCTGGCCAGAATTTGATATGACATCTCAATATGATTTCCGGCGTTCAATTACTACACAAGAATGCAAGCCTGCGCTTGGCGGGGGCAAGGCCCGCCCATACTTTGTGACCAGAAGATATTCCGGTTTGCCATGCCGCATTCTTTCAATTTATGGTGTGCACCCACCATTGTTCCTCCATTTCAGGGCCTCCCCGGTAGCCAGCTCCAGTCAGGCTCTCCCGCAACACATACCAAGCATCACCTACCGTTGCTACCTTCCGGTCCTGGCGGGGTTTGGTGCGTCAATATTGTACAGGACCCGGCCTTCAACGCCGCTTGCCTGTTCGGCACAAGAAATGGCGCGGTCCGCTGGTGGGAATTCGACCCCGGTGTAGCGGATTCCGGGTCACAGGGCGCCGCTAATTCCCCATCTAGCACACCAATTCACCTACATAAAATTTATTGGAGCAGAGCGGATTCGAACCGCCGACCCTCACGTTGCGAACGTGATGCTCTCCCAGCTGAGCTACTGCCCCAGCATTTTTCGCCACAACGGCAGAATTCAATTCTGCCTTTTTCTTCAACAGCGCTAATAAATATAAAGCTTGGGCAAAATCAAGCGGTTTTGGAAGATAAGTTGGGGACTGGCAGAAAATCAGCAATAGAGAGGTCTGCCAGATGCCTGCCGACGCACTTCAAAGTGACTAAACCAGAATCGTCTGTTGCCGCTCCGGGCCTGTGGAGACAAAGCTCAAGCCGACACTAAGGTTGTCAGTGATAAAGTCCAGATATTTTCTCGCATTTGAAGGCAATCGCTCAAGCCCTGTCTTACCTGTTGTAGAGGTCCTCCAGCCCTCAAATTCCCTGTAAACCGGCTCAGCATTCCATAATTCGTCCATATCAAGAGGAATTTGCTCAAGCATCTCGCCATCCAATTTATAGGCAACACAAACCTCAATTTTCTCCAATTCATCGAGAACATCCAATTTTGTTACTGCGATTTTTTCTACGCCATTTATTCGGCAAGCCTGGCGGAGGGCGACAAGGTCAAGCCATCCGGTTCGGCGCGGCCTTCCTGTCGTGGAGCCGAATTCGCCTCCGGTTTTACGAAGTTTCTCGCCGAGAGAATTTGTCAATTCAGCAGGAAAAGGCCCGGCGCCAACGCGAGTAGTATAGGCCTTCACCACACCTATCACTTCATCTATCATCTTTGGCCCGATTCCAAGACCAGTCAATGCCCCGCCGACAGTCGTATTTGAAGATGTCACAAAAGGGTATGTCCCCAGATCGATATCGAGCATGGCTCCCTGCGCCCCCTCAAATAGTATTGATTTCCCCGACTTATAATGCGCGGCCAGACACAACGAGACATCTATCATCAGCGGTTTTAGGATCGGCGCAATTTCAATCAAGTCGTCAAATATCTTATTGATGTCGCCTCGTTCATCTGTGCAATTCTCGAAATACGCCTGCTTGATTTTCTGTTGAAGCTCCAGTTTCTTTCTGAGTCTATCAGGAGCCAATAAATCGCAAAGCCTAATGCCGCATCTGTCAATTTTGTCTCGATATGAAGGCCCAATCCCTCGAAGAGTAGTCCCGATCCCAGCTTCACCCCGATTTTTTTCTTCAATGCATTCAATCATTTTATGGTATGGCAGAACCAAATTGACGGCTGAAGAAACATATAGGCGACCGACGCAATCGATTCCTTCTTTCTTCAAGGAATCAATTTCTTCGATCAATCCAAACGGGTCAAGCACGACGCCATTACCGATGTAGCATATTTTGCCTTTATGGATAATGCCGGATGGCACGAGGTGAAGCACAAATTTTTTCCCGTCGGCCAGAATGGTATGCCCCGCATTTGCGCCGCCCTGGAATCTGGCGATCACGTCCGCTTTTTCCGCCAGAAGGTCAACCACTTTCCCTTTTCCCTCATCACCCCATTGGCACCCGACGACAATTACATTTTTGCCCATCTTCTAACTCCCAAGAAAATCAAATATTCAAATTTGGACTGCAGATCCTATCCATCTCAACAGCTCATCTTTTCCGATACCTGAGATATTGGAGAAAATTATCGGTTTGACCTTGAAAATTTCCTCAATATCGGCGGCCTTTTTTATCAAAGCGCTTCTGCTCAATTTATCCGATTTCGTCAAAACAAATGCAAATTTTTTTCGTTTTTGCTTCAGCCAATCAAGCATTGTCAGGTCCAATTCATCTGGTTCGCGCCGACAATCAAACAAATATATTAATCCCAACAGGTTATCAACAGTATTCAAGTAATTATCCACAAGTTTTCCCCAATTCAGCCGAATTTTTTCGGGAACTTTGGCAAAACCGAAACCGGGCAGGTCAACAAAATAGTACCGGTCGTCAATCAGGAAGAAATTAATAGACTGAGTTCTGCCGGGGGTTTTGGAAGTCCGGGCCAGCTTTTTTTGCCCGACTATGCAATTCAACAGAGTTGATTTCCCGACATTTGACCTGCCCGCGAAAGCGATATGAGCGCGGTTATCAGATGGCATTCGGAGCACATCTTGAAATGAGCCGACGAAAACCGCTTTTTGTGGCATTTTATAATGAAGCTCTCATCAGTCGGACAGTCAGTAAATAGAATAATTGTTGAAAAGGCAATCTCATTTTTTGGCTTTTTTCTTCAGTGATTTAAAGGCATTTTTTGACCCATTGCCAAAGACCAATTTGATCCCCTCATCAACTCCCCTAATCGGGATAAGGTTGAGTCCCCCAATTAATTCTTTGGGAAGCTCGGAAAGGTCTTTCTTATTCTTAAATGGATAAATGATATCTGAAATACCTGACCTTCTTGCGGCCAGCAACTTTTCATTCAGTCCACCTATGGCCAGTATGTCGCCGCTTAGAGTAATTTCGCCAGTAAACGCAAGGCTGGAACGGATAGGTTTCTTGGTCAAGGCCGAGAGAATCGCGACCAGAATAGTAATACCGGCTGAAGGGCCATCTTTAGGGACCGCTCCTTCGGGCGCGTGCAGATGGATTTCCGTTTTATCAAAAAAGTTGGGACTTAATCCAAAATCGCCTGCGTGACTCCTAATATAAGAAAGCGCCGCCGTGGCCGATTCCTGCATAACAGTTCCAATCCTGCCGGTCAGTGTCAGCTTAGATTGCCCTTTCATCAGGGTCACTTCTATCGGCAAGACTTCCCCGCCGAATTCTGTCCATGCCAAACCGACCGCATATCCCGGTTTTGGATGAGGCTGAATATCAGTGGCAACATACGTTCTGACACCTAAATACCCGCCGACCTCGCGAACATTAATCTTATATTTCTTTGTCTTCCGGCCTTCTGCAAGCTTCTGGGCTATTTTTCGCATGACTGAGGCCACCTGTCTCTCGGCTTCCCTTACACCCGCTTCTTTCGTGTAGAATCTTATGATCTCATAGAGGGCATCTTCTGTAAATTCAACATTTATTCCTTCCAATCCCAATTCCTTTTTCAATTTTGGGATTAGAAATCCTTTAATTATTCCGACTTTCTCATGTTCAAGATATCCGGGAAGGCGAATGATTTCCATCCTATCGATAAGGGGGGGAGGAATATCGTCCATCGAATTTGCGGTCGTAATGAATAAGACCTGAGATAGATCAAAATCGAGCTCAAGGTAATTGTCGGAAAAAGTCGAGTTTTGTTCCGGGTCGAGAACTTCCAAAAGCGCCGAGGCGGGATCGCCCCGAAAATCAATTCCAATTTTGTCAACTTCATCAAGCAAGAATACCGGATTGGCCGAACCGGCTCTTTTCAAAGATTGAATAATCCGACCGGGCAGGGAGCCAATATAGGTTCTTCTATGCCCACGAATCTCAGCCTCGTCATGGATACCGCCCAGCGACATCCGTACAAATTTTCGGTCGAGGGCTCTTGCGATGGAGCGGCCCAATGACGTCTTCCCCACTCCCGGCGGACCCACCAGACATAAAATCGGTCCTTTGACCTTTCCGGCTATTTTCAGCACGGCCAGATGCTCGATGATCCGCTTCTTGGGTTTTTCAAGACCAAAATGATCGCCATCAAGGATCGACTTTACCTCCCTAAAGTCTGACCTGTCTTTTGTCGTAGTACTCCACGGAAGGGCCAAAACCCATTCGACATAGCTTCTTAGAACTGCCGATTCGGCAGAATAGGGATGCATTTTGGACAGCCGTTTTATTTCTTCCTCAGCCTTTTGTTTTGCTTCAGCAGGCAGGGTCAGCTTTTCCAATTTTTTCTGAAGATCCTCAACCTCACCGCCAAATTCATCCCCTTGACCTAATTCCTCTTTAATCGCCCGCAACTGCTCTTGCAAATAAAATTCTTTCTGATTTTTGGAAAGTGACTCGCGGACGGTGCCATCGATCTTCTGCTCGATTTTTAGAATTTCAATTTCGGAACGGATTATATTTGAAATTTCGGCGAGTTGGACCTTGATTGACTCAAATTCGAGCATCTTTTGTTTTATTTCCATTTTGACCAGAATATGAGCGGCGACCGTATCTACAAGTTTCTGATAGTCTTCGATGGTCGAAATAGAATACAAGATTTCTTCGGGTATTCGTCGATTGAGCCTGACATATTCCGAAAATAGCTCGGTCATATTGCGAGCCAATGCTTCGATTTCCCGGTCCGTTATGCTTTCCGGCGTAAGAACCTGCAAACGTGTGGCATAGAAACTTCCCGTTTTATTGAATGTCTTTATTCTGGCGCGAACCAGCCCTTCTACTAAGACTTTGAGAGTACCATTGGGTAGTTTCATAATTTGCAGGATTCTGGCGACAACACCCATTTCATATAGGTCTTTCTGGGCAGGTACTTCAGCCTCAGGAGTTTTCTGAGCTACCAAAAAAACCTGCTTGTCCAAAATCATCGCTTCCTGCAAGGCTGAGACTGTAAACTGTCTGCCAACCAGCAGAGGGTAAATCATGTGTGGAAAAATGACAATATCCCGCAGGGGAATGACCGGCAGGCGGCTTTTTATCTCTATTTTTTCTTCGCTGTGTTCAACTTTCATATCAATTTTCCAACCGTCCCTATGAGGCATCTTCAAAGATAAGGTAATCAATTTTGGTTGGATGTGGAGTTTTTTTTTGGCCTCATAGGCCGAGATAAAATCACTGCTCCAAGAGCTACCTACAATCACTAAGTTATTTATTAAAACGAACGAACCCATTATAAAATGGCTAATTGTATATATTGCAAAGAGATATAGGGAATTTGGGTTCGTTTTTTGAATTTTTCTGGATAGTACAATCGGCAGTGTAAATCTGTGTGATATATAGGAATATATCACAAGAAAGGGGCGTTTTTGAGCGGGTTTGTTTTGTTTTATCTTTTGGCGATTTTTCTTTCATAATTGTCACGAGGCGATAGGCTTACGGCGGATTTGGAATTGAATTTCTGTGAAACCATTCAAAGCCATTGCGGGGTTTTCCCTCACCCCTAACCCCAGTTCTCCCTCACCCCTAACCCCTCTCCCAGAGGGAGATGGGAAAAGGCGGTTGCAAGGGCGGTGGCGGGGAAAATGGGGGTGTTTTGCGTTTATGGACATAATTATGGTCCGGCTACTGCC
>CAZCFT010000042.1:0-20939 GCA_964498015.1 uncultured Ignavibacteriaceae bacterium | reverse complement strand
TTAAATAACAGCAACCCCGATTCCTGCTTCTTGCCGAAAACCGCATCGCCGACTGTCACAGTAAAGAAATATTCCGGCGGATTATAATTCTTTCCATACCGCTTCATCTCTTCATCGGTGGGAATTTCATCGGTGTCTTCGTGGTACTCATATTCCCACTTGACTGCCAATTTCTGGTTCTTAATTTCCCCGGGTAATTCAATTATCTTATCATGAATGTTATCTCTGTCATATTCAAAAATGGTCAGGGTTGCTTCCATGCCGTCGGAGCCGCCTTTGACATCGGCAGTCAAATCCAATTTATCGCCGCGCCGAGCTTCTTTGGCGCTCCATTTCATATTGGAAACATCGATATTATAAACAGGAATACAGCTGGACTCGCCGCTTAATCCGTTATTGGGAAGTTCAACTTCAAAATAAATCAAATCGCCTGTATTCAAGCTGGTCGGGACATCGATGCCGCCAACGAATTTATTGTTCTTGATTACACTGCTTAGCTTGCCCACATTTTTGCCGGCATCGGTCTTGCAGGTTAATTTTATATCGGCGCCACTTCCCACAAATGTAGTAAGCACTTCGGCCGTGGCTTTAAATCCGGCCACAGCTAATCCGCTTTTCCACACAGCCGAAATCAAAGATGATTCCAATTTGACTTCGTGCTCGGTATCGGTCGATTTGGTAAACTTGGTTTCCACGGCATTAGATCATGATTTTATTCGGGCAATGGCACGAGAGAGTTGATTATCGCGTCAACTTCAACCCCAATTGTTTTAATGGTCTTTTTGGAGAAGTTGGCCGCAAATGTATAATAAACGCCCTTAATACTTACAAAGACCATTTTTCTGAAAATTATATTATTATCGCTCGGAATAATTTTGAAAACCAATTCATGCGCCGGGTTGCCGTTAGGTAGAGTCTTTTCTTCGTCCTTGAGAATATCGGTACTTTGCATGGCGCCAAGCAGACGGTCGCGCCTTTCTTCAACGTAGGCGTCAAGGTCTATATCCTTGGACTGGTCATCGATACTAAGAGTCAGAATATGTTGCACCCCGCTATCTTCGGGACCCATGTACATATACATGGTTTGGTCTTCCCATCCATCGGGAAGCATGATATTAAATTGCCTGCCTGTTTTCATTTTGTAATTCACTTCCCCGAATTAGCGTTTTGTATCAGTACTTCGACCTTGTCCGAATTTTGATTATCATGCCACCAATTGATGAATTCTGCAATTGTAGCGCCATTGTACGATTCCTTTTCCTTTTTTATCTCCGGAGCATCCTCATCGTAAGGCAGGTCCAGTTTGAGCTTGGGATAGATCTTTTGAAGCCAATTCATGGCCCACTCCCTTCGGCCGTAACTTGTATCAGTGTCCCGCGCCAATTGTATCATAGGCAGGACCGATTCCCGTGCAAATCGTATCGCAATAGTTACTTTATTGGTTACGGAATCTCCCTCCGAAAGCCAGCAGGTAAAACTGCCCGGATGGAAATATAAGCGATCATTAAGATCCGAGATGAAATTTAGATATGAATTCGCCTCGATAGTTACCATCTCTTTGGGAGGAATCGACTTGGAATATTGATCCGCGGACTTATTCATGACCGTGATCTGAATCTTCCCCATAGTATAATTAAGTTCCTCGTTTCTTGTTGAATCGAAGACATGCATGATAATTTCAAATGATTGGGCCGGATTCTCAATCACTACTTTTTTTGAGGCATTATTTTTATAATGAATCTCTGCCGGTACCGATTCACCGAGATAGAATGACGTCTTACTAAATTTTATCACCATTGAAATTTCTCCTTCCATCTTCGCTCCACAGGCCGCAAATGCGGCGATAGCAGAAAATAAACAACACAATTTAGCCCAAATCAAGGAAGTATTCCTCGCAGGATTTTTTTCTCCGGATCGCTAAAAGTAGTTCCTCCTGATGTATCATAATACATTATACCGGCGTTTGAAGCCGAATGGTCAAGACTTGGCCCAAACTCCTGCCTTCGGAAATGCGAACTTGTCGCGTGACCCGCTTCGTGGCGAACGACTTGTTTCATCTCTACATCTGGGTTTCCTTTTGGCGCTGTAACAATTCCACTGCCATGACTGAGGCCGGCCCACTCTACCCATTGTCCGTCGGGATCAAGATTTGTATAAAAATGGCCTCCATGGCCATTAGGAAAGGCATTGACTCTCAGCCATGCGGGTGTCGATGCGCCTCCAAGATTCCATTCGCTGGTTACCGAGTCGCCACCGCCGGGAGAATACTTGGGGTGGTAGTATTTGATCGAAACCAATGAATTATGCGGAATTCCTGCATCGCTGACCCATCTCGGCATAGCGGCATGAAACGCATTATCGATGCGGTTGGTCCATGCCTGGGCCTTATTGTTAATAGCCGTTCTAGCTCCCGCAATCAATGCTGTTTGGGCCGGATCCGCTCCCGCATAAGTCGCTTTGGCAATCTCATCCGCGGTCGGGGTTTCAGCCGGCAACTTGGTTTTCACAGTCGCCCATGTCTCTTGATGGGTCCCGGAATTTTTCCATAGGCCAATATATTTTACGCTATGTGCCGCGTCAATGGCCGTAGCCGTACCGGCCCTATAGTCAACAAAAGCGGGATCATAAGCAGGGGAAATAATTGCCCTTGTGGCATTCCTTGATACATGAGTCTCACCCGACATTTCTTTGATATTGGCAAATGTCACTTGCCTCCAGACTGTCAGCCAGTGGCTCTGGGCCGTAACATCCTGTCGAGCGTTCCCTGCTCCGACAACGCCCGAATCAACCGCCAATACTTTCGCCGTAATCCTGAATTTGTCGCCGCCTACGCCAGAAGGTTTGAATTTGATGAATGCTTTTCCCTGATCTCCTCCGTCGGCAGTCAGAGTCTTGACCCGGCAGGTTGTGTGGTAGCCATTATCACTCGCCGTATGCGCGGCATCCGGATGATGAGCGGCATCTCTTTCCCAAAATATGGCGGCAGCATCGCCTTTTTTCCCCAGTCGATGCCCCGCGCTGTACTCATACGAGGATGCGCTCGCTGTGTTATTGGCGTCCGCTTCAAACGAAAAATGAACATTGACAGCCGTCTTAATCGGCCGATTAACATTGTTGGAATCTTTGATAACGACCGCCGCCGCCAAATCAAGATTGCTACCGGGTGTATTCATTATGATGCTGTCCGTCACAAAGGTGTTGGTACGATTCCACAGTTGGATTTCCTGCACCTTTACTTCAAATGTTGCCGTTCGCGTAATGGCCGTGCCGACTGCAAGCGTGATTGTGTAAGGCGACTTAGCCGGCGTGACAAGTTTACTGGCCGTATCGCGCCCATCCCACTCCCAAGTTACCGCTCGATCGCCTGCAAGTTGCAATATGCCTCCGGAATCATGTACTATCGCATTATCTTTGTCCTTAATAGTTAATGAGACAGGCGCCTCTCGCAGGCTTGCGCCTCGTCGGAATTCATAATGTATATTGAGATTTTCATGGCCCGGTGCAAATCGCGGCGGGGCCGTCAACGATGCCTCGCCATCGATGACAATTAGCTCCCCTACCCGCACCGTACCCCTTACTCTTACTCTGCACATCTTCCAATATCACCCGCTCTTGATTATTTTCTTCCCGAGACTATCCTTAGCCATTATGTTGACGATCTGGTTACCGATCCTTGGCCGGGGAACGAAACCGACCAATCCCCCGGCGGAATATTTTCCACTT
This sequence comes from uncultured Ignavibacteriaceae bacterium, assembly GCA_964498015.1. GTDB lineage: Bacteria > Zixibacteria > MSB-5A5 > GN15 > PGXB01 > CAWEZN01. The sequence continues at coordinate 17,216 of CAZCFT010000042.1, read as the reverse complement.
TCTTATATCCATTGGAGTCCAGAGTCCCCTCGAGAATCTGCCCGTTGCCAAAATATAATCTGTACTGCGCATTAGCAACAGGGTTGCCATTCGCATCCTTCAGCCTGATTTCTACATAGTCCTTGAATTTCAAAATACTGGAGCGGGCAATGGCGTTTTCCACCTTGACAATGAAATAATACTCCGGCAAGGAATACCCAAGCTTCTTTTCCTTCTCGGTCATGACATCGTCGGTATCTTCAACATATTGATATTCCCAATCAACCTCAACCTTGTCGCCGCTTGTTTCGGTCTTTAGAGTCGCGATTAAATCATCAGCCGATGAAAAATCCTTTTCAAAAATTTGAAATTCTGCTTTTGTACCCGCGTCGAATCCGGAAACCTCCGCCTTTAATTTTACTGTATCTCCGACCCGTGCATCTTTGACAGACCACTCTGCTTTTGAAATTGCCTTAAGTTCTATCTTATAACTTCCCTGCTTTATTCCAGTCTTCCGTAGTTGTCCTGTCAATACTCCGTTCCAGATTTCACCGTCTGGAGTCTTAACCACATATTCCACGCCTGCAATTGGCTTACCCCCTTTATCCACAAACTTCACATCAAGATAGTGCCCCTCATCAATCTCAGCGCCTGCGGAAGACGCCTGTGCCGCTCCCCCGCCGCCGCCGCTGGCTCCTCCGCCACCGCCGCCGCCGCTCGAGATCATAACTGTCGGGCATCCGGGAGGAATAATCGAATCGGGCGGACCGCTACAGGTCGCCATATCGCCAACACAGGCCGCCGGCATTCCCCCAATAAGCACCGTCGGGACGCCCGGAGGCATTATCGGCCCCCCCACATGAGGAGGCGGCACCGGCGCCGGATTCACCATTGGGCAGACATGCATATCCCCCACACGGGCCGCAGGCATTCCCCCAATCATTACTGTAGGGGCGCCGGGAGGCATAATCGTCCCTCCGTGAGCTGTCATATCGCCTACTCTGGCCGCATTTCCTGGCATATTTTCCCTATTTCAATCCGGTTTTGAATTTTGCTCAATCCAATATAAACCATTCTCCATGAATCAGTCAATAATTAGTTCAACGGCAAACGCTCAGAGAAAATATATCATTTCTATATAATTACGCAAACAACAGCCGACTAATCCAACCTATTTCTTCTTATAACCCGATGGCAATTCATATTTCTCTTCGTTACCGGACTTCTCTTCTATGCTTGTCACTTCCTGCGACATAGAGAAAACTGTTGACATGCCATCAGCCGATTTGGCTGGTTTCTTCTGCCCAAAAAGACCGCCAATCTTCCCCATCACTTCTGCCGCCTTTTTTGCCCCTTCCGCGCTGTCAGACATGGCTCCCTCTTCTCCGGATTCAGCAGCGCCGGCTTCTTCAGTCTTCTCAACCAGCATATTTGTCTTTACTGGAAATCCGCCCACTTCTTTTACCTTTTGCAGTAAATCGCCGAAATGAGATGTCCATTTCCCGGCCATTGCCTCCATGCCCTGCTGGGTGCGATAGTCATCGAGACCCATCGCTTTGGCATAATTGCTATAATACTGATCCATTTCCTTAAATCCAGCTACATCCTGTCCCAACCAGTATTCATAGGTTATCCGAATCTTATCTTTCGGATTTTCCTTATTGATCCCTATCGCCTTTCCGGAAAGACTCTGGCACTTGAATCCGTTAATCATTCCGGCATCGTCGGGCCCTTTTACATCTACCGTCCATTCATATTTGGCATCGTCGGTCTTGTCTTCGCCCATTGGCATATCTTTCAAACTGCCTTTTAGCGATTCCATCATGATCTTAAGCGAATCCAGCGACATCTCTGTGTAGGTCTTTCCGTCCGGTTCCAAATTCCAAACCATTCCTTTATCGAGACGCGTGATCTGAATATTTTCAGTTTTCTTCCCCTTCGTGGCTTTCGCCATCATACCCCCCGTGAACTTGGAATTCCTTTCTGAACAGCTTTTGTCCACGGAGATATATTCTGTCTCCGATGACTCATTATTGCCCATTCCCATCATTCCTTCAAGCGATGTCTTCTTCTTGATAACGACATCGGCCTGGCAGATTACAGCCATTGCAAACAAAATGGCTGTAATAAGACAAATCTTCCTCATCTTATCCTCCTTGAAATTGATTCGTCAAATATTATGATAGGCGACGGGCTCGTTTTAATCAAGAAATTATTTGTTGTTAGGAAGAGTCGATTATTCTTGAAAGGAAAATATTTGGAATATTATTTTTAAGCCGTATCATAATGAATAAAACAGCGCCAATTTTCTGTGGAGATGTCCCGATTGGAATCTGATTCAGACGAAAAGAAACGACATACCAGCGCCGTGGACGATAGAATCATCCACGCCGCAACCGAAGTTCTTGAAGGTCACGGCAAAAGAGGATTCTTCTCGCGCCTTCTTCCCTTTCTCGGACCGGCCTTTATTGCCAGCGTGGCTTACATGGACCCGGGGAATTTTGCCACCAATATTCAGGGCGGAGCCAAATTCGGATATATGCTTCTCTGGGTCATCGTCGCCAGCAACCTCATGGCGATGTTAATTCAGACATTATCCGCCAAGCTTGGAATTGCGACAGGATTTAACCTCGCTGAGCTTTGCCGCAATCGATTCTCTCGACCAACTGTTATCGGAATGTGGATCATCGCGGAAATCGTGGCGATGGCGACCGATCTGGCCGAATTCCTCGGCGCCGCCATAGGATTCCAGCTTCTTTTTCATATCCCCCTAATCTGGGGCGCCTTACTCACCGCCGTCACGACCATGATTATTCTCAGCCTTGAACGATATGGATTCCGACCTCTGGAGGCCGTAATTACCGCTCTCGTCGGAGTGATAGCAGTATGCTATCTCGCCGAAACATTTCTTGGTCATCCTAACTGGGGAGATATTGCCTATCATGCGGTCGTCCCTCAACTCAGCGGCACGGAAAGCGTTATTCTTGCCTCAGGAATTCTCGGCGCTACTGTCATGCCTCATGTAATATATCTTCATTCGGCGCTCACTCAGGGTAGAATCGTTACCGGTAATCCTATCCATCTCCGCCGTCTTTTCCATTTTGAAATTGTCGATGTGGTTATTGCCATGGGAGCCGCCGGCCTTATTAATGCCGCCATGTTAATCATGTCGGCCTCCACTTTCCATTCTGCCGGGATGAGTGAAATTGGCGCTCTTGAAGAAGCCCACCGCACGCTGACTCCGCTACTGGGAAAAGCCTCAAGCTGGATATTCGGCATCTCCCTTTTGGCTTCGGGCCTTTCATCTTCCGCCGTCGGCACAATGTCCGGACAAGTCATCATGAACGGATTCCTGCGACGCAAGATTCATATCTCAATCCGAAGGCTCGCAACAATGATACCGCCCTTAATTGTAATTGGCTTGGGGCTTGACCCGACCCGAACACTGGTACTGAGTCAAGTTATACTCAGTTTCGGTATCCCTTTCGCCCTCATTCCACTGGTGATGTTCACCGCCAAAAAAGAAATCATGGGAGCGCTGACAAATAAAAGTCTTACCACGATCATGGCATCGATTGTCGCCGCCCTGATTGTTGCCCTTAATATATTTTTATTGTATCAGTCATTTTTCTAAAGGATAATTGCAATGACGGAGTATATGAAAAAACCGGAAACCGGTGAACATAAGATGCGGTTGCTGGTCCCGCTTGATGGTTCATCGATGGCTGAGTCGGTCCTGCCCATAGTCGAATCGCTTGCCACACATTGTGCCGCCGAGGTCATTCTTTTACACGTAATCGAAAAAAAAGCCCCTGCGACCAGACATGGGGAGCGTCACCTGCGTAGTGTCGCCGAGGCCGAAGAATATCTCCGGAATATTTCAACTCGGCTGAGATCCGCAGGCATTGTTGTCGAAAGCCACGTCCATCCCAATGAGGAAGACGATGTTGCCAAAAGCGTCGTCGATCACGCCGCCGAGATGAATCCGAGTTTCGTCGTCATCTGCACCCACGGCCATGGCGGACTGAAAAAGATATTATTTGGAAGTATCGCTCAGCAGGCATTGCATAGGGGAACGTGGCCTATTCTTCTTGTACCTCCTTCATCGGCAGATAAATCATTATCGCCCAAATTCCAACGGATTCTGGTTCCTTTGGACGGTCGACACGGCCACGAGTTAGCATTGAAAGTGGTGACGCCTATAGCCCGCGCCTTTGGGGCAGAATTGTTTCTCACACTTGTAATTCCTACCAGATCGGAACTCTCTGACGAACAAGGCCTTTCCAGCAGATTCCTTCCTATGGCGACAAAGGCAATACTGGACTTGGCTGTCGAAGGTTCCAAAAAATATCTGGCCGAGATCATCGGTGAGTGCCAAAGTCAGAATCTTAATGCCCGCGCGGAAGTCCTGCGTGGAAATACTGTCGCAGAATTGCTGGATCATTCCGACAAAGTTCAAGCCGACCTGATTGTCATAACAAGCCACGGAAGAGTCGGCATTGACGCCCTCTTTACGGGAAGCGTGACCCAAAGAATCATTGGGAAAACCGGCCAACCACTTCTGTTGGTTAGAACTGCCGAAGGGCAATCTGGATGAATCACAGCTTCAAATGAATTCCCAACTTGCCCTCAGGGGCCTGTTGAAAAAGTCCCATAATTGGTAAACCCGGTTGTAAACCCGGCTTTTGACGGGCATTAGACGGATCAGTCGCACCGGGTGTGGATTGACTTGGGGATGAACCGGAACCTGACGGAAGCGAACTTACCATTTTACTAACAACATCGAGGGTTTGCAACACTCCCTTAAAGGTTTTGGCCAAGCTTACCGATTAAACGACTGATGTGCCGTTCCGCCGGAGGCGGATTCCGGCCCTTTGACAGGTATTTAACTTAGGCCAAAAATGCTAAGAAAAAGAATCGGCGATATTTTAATCGAAAAAGGGTTCTTAACTACTGCCCAGCTTAAGGAAGCCCTTAGTCAGCAGGAAAAGACCGGCCGCAAACTCGGCCATCTTCTGCTCGAAAATGAATATATTACCGAAGACCAATTAATCGAGGCGATATCCGAGCGCCTTCAGGTGCCGAAAATCTCTCTGGATTCGTTGATAATCGACCCGATAATTATTGCCTTAATTCCGGTCGAAGTGGCTCGACGGTACACTCTAATTCCGGTTTTCAAGATCGGAGCGAATCTGACAGTCGCCATGGCGGACCCCCTTAATGTCATCGCCGTGGACGAATTGAAATACCTGACCAAACACGAAATCAAAAGAGTAATCGCCTCGCCCTCTGAAATAAATGCCGCCATAGATCAATACTATTCAGTCGCGGACTCTATGCATGACGTAATTGCAGGATATTCGGGCTCCGCTACGGAACAAAAGAGAAGCGGAGAAAGCGAACCTTTTTCGCAAGTGGAACTCGAATCGCCGGTCGTCAAACTGGTCAATATTATCATAACTCAGGCCGTGAAAGATAAGGCTTCCGATATTCATATAGAACCGGACGAAAACCAACTCAGAATCCGCTATAGGATAAATGGAGTCATGAAAGAAGAGGCCTCGCCTCCAAAAGCCCTTCAAGCCGAAATGATTTCCAGAATCAAGATAGCCGCCAATATGGATGTCTCCGAGAAAAGACTCCCTCAGGACGGCAGGCTGAATCTAATGGTCGATGGCCAAATTATCGATCTGCGCGTGTCAACCTTGCCGACCATTCATGGGGAAAAGGTCGTGATAAGACTTCTCGACAGACGCATCCTGAGCATCGGTCTGGAACAGCTTGGATTCTCGATGGAACTCCTTGCCAAATGGAAAAACCTGATACGAAAAAAAGAGGGGCTAATTCTGATCACAGGTCCTACTTCAAGCGGTAAGACAACCACCCTTTATTCGGCGCTCAGAGAAATTAATTCGATGGAGAAAAATATTATTACTGTCGAGGATCCTGTAGAATATTCCCTGCCATTGATTAATCAAGTGCAAACGAATGAAAAAGCCGGCCTTACTTTCGCATCTTCCCTGCGCTTTATACTTCGCCAGAATCCGGACATTATCATGATCGGCGAAATAAGAGATGCCGAAACTGCCTCCATGGGCATAAGGTCTGCGCTCACCGGCCACTTGGTCTTTTCCACTCTCCATACGAATGACGCCCCCAGCAGTATTGCGCGCCTGATCGACATGGGAATTGAGAATTATCTGGTGGCATCCGCATTAAAAGGCGTTCTCGCTCAAAGATTGCTCAGGACCAACTGCCCCGACTGCCTTGAAGAATACCGCCCTCAAGAAGTGCAGATTCGAATCGCCGGATTGGAAAGCCTCGCAGACGGCATCAAATTTAGCCGGGGAGTGGGGTGTAACAGATGTCGGATGACCGGCTTCAGCGGGCAAACGGGGATTTATGAATTAATTGATATCGACGAGGCCATAAGCGAGATGATTATCAGCGGTAATTCCGACTTGCAGATCAAGAACTATGTATTATCCAGAGGATACCGTCCGCTATTCCAGATCGGATTGGAAAAAGTTAAAGAGGGCGTAATCTGTCTCGAGGAACTCCTTAGGGTAACTTCAACGGGTCAACAGGTCCTAACAGACAGATCCCCGGCGAGGGTTTCTGTCAATGCCTGAGGCATTCATATATACCGCCAGAACTAAGACCGGTCAGAAACGGTCAGGAACCATTCAGGCCGATACCCCAGCCCGGGTAGCCTCGATACTCGAAGAACGACAGCTGATTCCGGTAGAAATAAAGGGACTGAAAGCAACCATAAGGTCGGGAATATTCGGATTTTTTCAGAGTCGACAATATGAAGATCTGATTTTGTTCACGCGGAATCTATCCACTTTATATCAGGCCGGCATTCCCCTTCTCAAGGCCCTTTCGATTATAAAAATAGGCCCATCGGGGAGCTATTTCAATGGCGCTATCGCCAAGATTCATAATAATATTCAGGCCGGACGCTCTCTATCCGACGCTCTCGCTGAATACCCCAGAATTTTTTCCCAAATTTATTGCGCCTCTGTGGCCGCCGGAGAAGCCTCAGGAAAATTGGACCTGATTCTCGATTCTTTGGCCGTCATGCTCGAACGAGACCTGGAATTAAAACGCCAAATAAAGGCCGCTGTCCGCTACCCAATCTTTGTTGTCACTGCGATCGCATTAGCTTTTGTTGTCTTAATCACTTTTGTTATTCCCCGTTTTACACAGTTTTATGCTTCTGCGGGAGCGGAGCTTCCCGCTCCGACAAGAGCTCTGATTTGGACAAATCAGTTTGTCACTCACTATTGGTTCCTAATTCTGGCCGGAATTGCTGTTCTTATAATTACCATGAAAAAAATATATGCCTCAACCGGAGGCAGGCTCTATTTCGACACCCGGCTTCTTAGAACGCCGATCTTTGGCGACCTGATCGTCAAGGGAAATATCGCCCGTTTCGCATATCTGTTTCAGCTTCTTCTGAAGAGCGGTATCCCGATTGTGAAATCGCTCGATCTGCTTGCCGAAACGGTCCGAAATTCACGATTGACCCGCGAAATTAAGACGCTTTCCGATTCATTCAAGGAAGGGCGGGAATTGTCCGGCTTGACGGACAAAATTAAATTCTTTCCGGAAATGGCTCTGCAGATGATAGCGATCGGCCTCGAAAGCGGTTCCCTTGAAAATATGCTGGCCGAAGTTGCAAAACATTACGCCAAAGAAGTTGATTATAAATCCCGCCACTTGACCGCCCTCTTAGAGCCAATCTTGACCATGGTCTTGGGAGTCTTTGTCCTCATTGTGGCCCTGGCGATTTTCCTACCGATGTGGAATCTTATTAAAGTTTTCCACGGTTAGCTTCGATTAAGAATATCCCTCGATTTTCCGATAATAGGGAAAGGAATAATCTCAATTTTTTTTAATTTGGAGGACTTTATATGTCTCTTTGCAAGCCATTTAATCAAAAAGGATTTACCCTGATTGAATTGGTTATTATTATTGTCATTCTGGGTATCCTGGCGGCGGTAGCCATTCCCAAGTATAAGGATATTACATCCGAAGCAAAGGAATCCGCCGCACGAGCCGCCCTCGGAGGACTCCGTTCCGGAATAACTATTTGGTACGCCAATCAGGCCGTAACAACGGGAACAGCCTCATGGCCCTCAATAGACAGTCTGAGGACATCAAGCGTGGTGATGGAACAAGGTCTCCCCAAGAATCCTTATCAATCAGACTCCAACGCTCCTGATAGCATCGTGACCGGCGTGACTAAGGGAACGACTGTCGGATCAAGAGGTGGCTGGGCCTATAAGGCCTCAACTGGCGAAGTCTGGCCGAACACCAGCTCCGCGGGCGAAAATAACTGGTAGTTTGACAAATTGGGTCGAGCCCCCCAATAGGGGGGACTGTCAAGAGGCGGATGCTATTGGAGAATATTTTAATCATATCGCCATTGTGCACTACAGCGTCATTCCCGCGAAAGCGGGAACCCAGAAGATGATAACTGACTATCGCTTACGAATCGCCTTCTGTTTCTCCAATGATGGATGCGGCGCTGAGTCCGCAAAGAATTCGTCCTACACCTGCCGACCCATGTAGATAAAATTCGCAGTATTGGATACGCGCATTAAATAGAATCAATAATATGAGAAAAGCACACCTGGACTCAAAAGCGCTTAAGTATAAAGCGCCAATAACCGACAGGGGATTCACTCTGATTGAATTGGTGATGATCATCGTTGTGCTCGGCATATTGGCCGTCGTGGCTACGCCCAAATTCAGTTCCCTTGCGCAACAGTCAAAAATCAACGCCACCAAAGACGAGTTAAGGCTTATTAAAGAAGCCATCATCGGCGATGCACGATTGGTTTCAGGTAATGAATATATCGACCGTGGCTTTCAGGGGGATGTCGGATTTCCGCCTTCTCAGCTCTTTGATTTGGTCGCCAAGCCGGATTCGATTTCGGCTTATGACAAATTTACGCGGATAGGCTGGAATGGCCCTTATCTGGACAGCGCCGGGCAGAATTACTTGTACGATGCCTGGGGAAATTCCTATGCTTATGACCCTGTCGCCCGGACGATCACCTCAACCGGCGTATCGCCGAACATTACAATTACTTTTTGATGAGAGAGGGCTATAAAATGCTTGGCAATCAAAAAGGAATGACTCTTATTGAACTGGTGATGGTGATCATCATCATCGGTATTCTGGCAGGCGTCGGCATGAAATCGATGGATTCCGCCCTCGTGACAGCAAAAATCGAATCAACCAAAAGGGAACTCGATGCTTTGGCTGGCGCGGTCGCCGGAAACCCGGACATTATCAGCAATGGATGTCGAGTCGATTTTGGATATGTCGGGGATGTTGGCTCATTGCCAGCCAATCTTGATGCGTTGGTCACCAGCCCGGGCGGATATACCACATGGAAAGGGCCTTACATAAAAAATAATTTCGTCCAGGCCACCGATGACTATAAGAAAGATGCTTGGAATGTCCTTTATACTTACAATGGAGGAGTGACCATAATCTCCACCGGCTCAGGGAGTGATATCACCAAGCAAATTGCCAATGCCAGCTCTGATCTGACCAACAACAGCGTTCAGGGGGTAGTTCTCGATGTCGAAGGCATTCCCCCCGGCATATATAACGTCGACGTAGATATTACTATAACCTACCCCGATGGCACAGGCGGCACAACTACGGCTACCATCAATCCATCCGCCGGCGGCAATTATAGCTTCACAGGAATTCCGATCGGCAACCATACTATCATGGCTGTTAACACTCCGACCAATGATACTCTGATTTCCTATATCACTATGCCGCCGAAATCAAATGTCATTGACAACCTCCGCTTCGGTTCTGCTCTCTGGGCAGCGGGAAACGGCTCAAGCGGAAACAGCCTTCAATATGTCTCCGGCTCGGCTCAAGTTGAGGGGAGTGATAATGTCGAGTTCGATATTTCCAACAATACCGGATCTGATGTTACAATTGACTGGCTGAAGGCAACTTATGTTCGCGACCCGGCGGCCTATTATGAGAGAATTCGGTGGGGCGGCAGCACCGTGGCAAACAGCAGTAGTCCGCGCTATGCCTCCGGCGCACAGGCGAATTTCAGCAATTCCAAAACCATAAACGACGGCTCCACTATTACAATTAAACTCCAGAATTTCAATACGGCGCAGAGTGGAAGCGGTTCCGACGCCAACATGGCCGGAGTCAGCTTCACCATGCTTTTTAGCGATAGTTCCCAAATTTCCTTCAGCCTATAAGAGACTTAAGATGCCGGATACTCAAACTAAAATGGAGACAACAGGCCTGCCGGATTTTTTTGGCGGCTTATCGGCGTTATTGAAAAAACTTAGGCTGAGAAAGCATTTTGGGTTCGGGCGTACCATTTCAATCTTAATCGACGATCATGCTATTCAAATGGTCACATCCCAAAGATTATGGAGCAAAAGCCGTCTTCTTGATGTCACCAAAATATACATTCCATCTTCTTATGATACTTTCGAAAAGCGGCAAGACTTTATCACCGCGGAAATTGAAAAATATATTCATGAGCGCCGCCGCCTGCTGACCAGATTTATTCTTGGAGTCGACGGCGTCGAAACAGCCGTAAGGGTCCTTTCTTTCCCCAAAATGCCGTCAAGCGAGCTTTCTAAGGCCGTGTTCTGGGAAGGAAAAAAACAAATCCCATTCGGACTGGAAGACGCCTATTATGGATACCAATTAATGGACCCGGATAAAGCAGAAGCTAACGCCAATTCTAATGTTTGTCTTGTCGCTGTCGCCAAAAAGGAAATCAATAACCGCCTTGACGAACTCAAAACCGACATCAGAATTGACGGTATGCATTATGGCCTTGAAGCTATCGGATTTCTTCTCCGAAATATCGAGGGTTATTCGCCGGAAAAAACTTATGTCCTGATAAATATAAAAAGAGTGTATACGGAAATTTCCTTCTACCGGGGGGTCAGACTCGAATTCAAACACATCTCCTCCCTTGGCTCCGGTTCTTTAAGCAAAAGTGGCGCGGGAAGCGAGGGCTTTCATGCGTTCACAGAAAAGCTCGCGCAGGAAATACAGAACACCCTCGATTTTTATGTCGGGCAATTCTCACGGGCAACCACCGAGACCGCTTATTTATATGGCGATCTTTCCTATTCAGAAGAAATGATCGCCAAACTGACTGCCCGCTTTGGGATTGAGTTCCAAATATTTCCTGTTCCGCTCTGGCTGAAATCTCAGCCGGAAGCAAACTTATTTTCCGACCAGATCCCCGTGGCGCTGAAGGCTGTCGCGCTGGCTATAGTCGATGACAAAATGATTGACTTATCGCCGCCTGACTTGAAAGAGAAGCGGGCTATCCAGAAATGTCAGCGCTGGGCCATACCCGGCTTTGCTCTGATATTGGTCATGCTCCTGTTTTTCTGGATGTCACAGAAATATCAAGTGGACAAGGATAAATTCCTTCTTGATTCCGCCACAGAAGAGATCGAACACTTTTCAAATTCATCTTCATTTATGATGTACAACAAGATAAAACAACACCTTTCAGCCGACAAAGAATTTCTCAATGCGCTGGCATTTGAACCTACTTTCCTCCACCTGAATCTTAAGGAAATATCCCGCCTAACCCCCGAGGCCATCAGGCTCAACTCTTATCAGCTGGAGAAGGCGGGACAGAAATATTCTCTCCTCCTCCAAGGCCAGGCCTATTCGGCCGGAATGCCTCCGGAAGTCACTTTGGCGGAATATGTCGCTCGACTGCGGGGATCGCCGTTTTTTGAAAATGTCACATTAAGAAAGTACATCAAGAAAGCCGAACTCGAGGGTTTCGTTCTTGATTTTCTTATTCAGACCGACGCCATTATATGAAAAAACTGATTCTGACATACAGCGCCTCGCTTCTCCTGATAGTCGTACTCTGGTTTTTGTTTTTAATTTCACCTCTGACAATAAAAAGACAGGAAATTAAAGCGTCATACTCTGAGGCCTTGAGTAAACTTGAGGATTTCAGAATTACCATGGTGGAATTTCCAGAGCATTTTGCCAATCAAAAAGAGATGGAGAAAAAGAAGGAATTGATCATGTCTCAGCTCTTCTCCAAAGAAGACCTGCTGAGATTATTTGGCGCTCTGCAGAAAAAAGCATCTGATTTCAACCTGGTTCTCTTGGAGATAACCCCTTCAATCGAGGAATTATTGGCGATGAATAGCCAGGCGCTTCTGAATAACCTTCCGCGGCCGCTTGACATTACTGTTAAATTGAATGGACGCTTCTCCGATATTGGAGAATATGTTAAGTCCGTTGAAGCTGAGAAATTTTTCCATGGAATGGATTTCTGCAAAATATCTTCTACATCTGAAGGCCATGCCTCGCCATCGATTGACTTTGGCTTTAAAGTGATTCTGGAAGGAGCGGATAAAATCTGATGAAACCAGAGATTCGAAAGTTGGTAATTTACTCGCTCTTTGTCGCGGCATCAATCTATGGACTGCTCAGCCTGCGGAGTCGATATGATAAACCGATTGCCTCTGTCTCGAATTCTCCCACAGAAAGCCAGGTGGCGCCGGCCGTCCGACCGTCAAAGTTGATAGATATCGAAAAATATTCATCGATGGCTTGGGGGCGCGATCCCTTTGTTCGCAATCATGGCGAGGTCGTCAACACTATGACAGCTTCAGACTCGGCCCCAATATGGATTTTGGGAGGAATCCTCTACGACGATCTTAATCCGGCGGCCATAATTAATGGCCGGGTTGTACGAACCGGTGAGCTGATTAAAGGGGCGCTGATTTTAAAGATAGATAAGAATAAAGTCACGCTCGAAAACAATAGCGGGCGCTTCTTCCTAAATCTTACCAAGGATAAATCATGAAACGCAATATCATTATCATAATAGCGACAATTACCCTGGCTGGCGCCGTCTCTCTGGCCGGTGTCTTTGATACCGATAAAAAAATTTCCCTCCAGTTTGATAATGTGCCGATAGCCTCAGCGCTGGACATGATTGCTCAACAATACAATCTTAACATTGTGCAATCCGGTGAACTCGAGCAAAAAATTTCTATCAGACTTGATAGTGTCTCCCTGATGGATGCTCTGAGAGCGATTCTAATCTCCAACGGATATAACTACTATTTAGCGGGAGACATTCTGGTAGTAAAGCCAATAGATATCAACGCCCCGGGGGAAACAGTGGCAAGAATCATCACATTAAACAATATATCGCCCGCCTCGGCAATCAACGCCGTCTCTGATCTTCTTTCCTCAAAAGGCAAGATGAAAATAGTTGAAGATCCCGGCAAAGGAGGAAAATCCGGCGGGGCCCCTAACCCGACACAGATTGTTATTGTGGACCTGCAGGAAGTCGTTGAAAGAATCGAAAGCTTCATAAAAGAAATGGATAAACCTCAGCTTCAAGTTGCCATTGAAGTCCAAATGATTGAGATGAATCTCGACAAGAAAACAAGCGCCGGATTCAACTGGCCGACTTCTCTATCCGGTAAAGCTCATGGCATTGCACCTGCCACGCAGTCTTCAAGCTCAACATCATCGACTGAAGCTTTTGGCCAAATACAACTCCCAAACAACAAATGGGAGTGGGGAAAATTATCCGTCGATCAGGTGAAACTGATACTGGATTTCCTGGATCAATCGGGAAACTCAAAATTGATTTCCAATCCGCGGATTACGACTCTTAATAACCATGAGGCCGAGATTAGAGTATCGACCGTCATACCAATTCAGACAATAAACCGCTTCAGCGAGGGCGGCGCCGTGCAGGATATTGTCACTTTTCAGGATGAAAAAATCGGCATTTCGCTTCTGGTGACACCGCATATAATCGACAGCGCTAATATAACGCTCGATGTTTACCCCACTGTGGCGGAGATTATCGGTTATTCCGGTCCGGAAGGGAATCAAAAACCGATAACGTCAGAAAGAACAGTGCAGACAATGATTACCGTCAAAGATGGCGAAACAGCGACGATGGGCGGACTTCTCAAAGAGAACAATATTGAAAATACTCAAAAAGTCTTTTTGCTTGGCTCCATCCCCATCCTTGGCCAGTTATTCAGACATAAGACTGTCGAAACCAGCTCTACGGATTTGATCATATTGATTACCCCTTCCATCGTAAAATAATAAGACTCCAATGTCGTGGCTCAGGAATATGTTGATAAATTGCCGTAGGTCAAAACTCGTGCGGCCTCCTATCGCGTGAGTTTCGACATTTGCGCATAGCTCGCCATCGTCGAGTCCACATCTGCCCCACCTCTTATTGTAAATCCGGCTTTATGACGGATTGTAAATCCGGCTTTCGACGGGAAAATATCTCTATCTATTTTCCAGAAGCTTAGCATATTTATCCTATGACGCTTTTGTCTTCTACAAATATTGAAAAGATGGCGCTGGAATTGGGAGCCGATGTTGTCGGCATTGCTCCAGCCGGACCCGTAAATGATGGCGATAGATTCAAAGAATGGTTGGCGAGTGGATTCCATGGCACGATGAATTACATGGAACGAAATGTCAGCGCGCGTCTTAATCCCACGGAGCTTCTGCCTGACGCCAAATCAATTATTTCCATCGGAGTCAATTATTACCCGACAATGTCCGACCTGTCGGGGCGCCAATCACGATTCAATGTTTCCAAATATGCCTGGGGTGAGGATTACCATATCGTCCTGCGCAAAATATTAGAAAATTTGCGCTCCGGGCTGACACAACTCTGCCCCAATCTGCGGGGACGAATCTGCGTGGATACTGCCCCATTCATGGACAAATACTGGGCGCAGATGGCCGGACTTGGATGGCAGGGAAAACATACTAATTTGGCCTCCCGAGAATTCGGAAGCTGGCTTCTTCTGGGAAATCTGATTATCAATATAGAAGCCGACAAATACAATAATCCCCACCCGAACCACTGCGGGAAATGCAACGCCTGCATCAAGGCCTGCCCCACCGGAGCGATAATAGCCCCCTACCAATTGGATGCCACGCGATGCATCAGCTACTGGACCATCGAATCAAGAGCAGAACGATTCCCCGACTATATTATTCAGAACCTGCAAAGTTGTATTTTTGGGTGCGATCTATGTATCAGCGCTTGCCCGTTCAATAGATTTCAGAAGCCGCATAAGCTCAATAATTTCGATCGGCGGGATGCCATCCATATTCTGGAATGCGGCGACATCGACCGCCTCTCCGGAAAAGATTTTGATCTCTTGTTTGCCGGAAGCCCAATCAGCCGTCCGGGTCTCTTTGGAATAAATAGAAATATCAATATAGCCCGCACAATTCCATAGATCCGACCTAAGACCTTTTTTTGCAAATTTGGTAAATCCGGCATTAGACGGACACAAACCAAACATATCTTCTATGGGGCTTGTCAACCCCCCCCCATAACGCGCCGGTCGGGGCGACGTAGCCCAATGGCAGTTTTTCAACAGTTCCCAAGGAAGCAGATGCCAATGGCAACGGTGTAGTCAACGCTCTTGATGCAACATACATGATGAATGCCCTCTATAAATCAGGGCCGGCTCCTGTCTGCGGGGTATAAACTTTTTCCGGAGTAATACCCAAAATAGTCCTTGACAGAAAAGCCGGATCGCCTTATAATTATAACAAGGTTTTCGGCATCCATCGTTAAGGCATCGAATTTTGATTTTCCTCACCGCAGTTTACTGCGTTCAAATAAATACCGGGTGCAGATTGAGGGAATTAGCCGAATCCGCGTCTTAGATTGTCATAATTGAAATCCGTCCAGCTATCTTGAGATACTGGCGGGGGGAAGTATTTGAGTTTGGCGACAAAGCCGTCGGACACAGGAACCAAGGCCCTTAAACGTCTGGAAGTCTCGGGGCTTATCGGAATCAAGGCCGGCTTGGCTATACGATCTGAAAGCCTGGCTTTGGTTGGAAAACCGACACCGCGGCTGATTCTTGACAATCTCTCAGCATCATACTGGTGTTTTATAATTCTCGCAATCGCCTGACTGGCCTGCGAATTACTACATTCATGGTCAATTGCCGCCGACCGTTCAGTATTTCTGCTCGGTATGACCCTGCTGTCAGTCTCGTTATTGGACGCATCTACTGCGTCGCCGGTATTGCTGGTCGGGAAACTGGGGGGCAATGGACATATTTATGAAATAGGCCAGCTACTGGCAATTAAGAACACTCCTCCCCTTTTCAGCCAGGTCCCTCAGCATAATGCAAAAGATATTTATGTCAGCTATTCATTTGACAATATCGGACTCTTTTATAAGCCTATAACCCACTTTTGGTTATACAAATTGCATCTTGACCCCTTGCATGATTCATTTTATCTGGAGCAATCTGGGCGGGCCCCACCGGGTTGAACCGTGCTATAAAGTCTATCATACAAAATGACAGACAATGCTGTGACTTTAATGTATTTAAGGAGTGCAAATTATGTTGATTCGAAAAATTCTTTTATTGCCTTTGTTACTGATCTGCATCGCGCCGCTGGCTTTTGCTCAAGATCGCGAATCCATCGTGCGTGACATAGAGGATATCGGCGGCAACCCAAATTGGAAGCCCAATCTTGATTTTGCATATAACACCAATGCTACAATATTCGGGAATAATTATTGTACTTATTCAATTGACATTGAATTTAGAAATGCTGGCGATGCTGTTGTGGGGTCCACCTCGCTTCTCTCTGGCGGAACTCTTAATATGGTGATTCCAGCCAATACGGCAAAAATCTGCGTACGCAAGAAAACTCCTGCTGGTCCTTGGTCCTGTATACTTGCCGCTACTCCTCCAACGTATCCACCCCCACACCAAGGATCATCCCTCACCACCACAGGCATCTTCATCTTGATCGGACTTCTTCTCGTCGCTACCATCTACATCTATTCCAAGAAAAAAGCAGAATCAGCCGGTTAGGAAGGAAGTGGGAATCAGAGCAAATCAAGGGCGGAAATTATTTTTCCGCCCTTTTTAATTCATAATACCCGACCGGTGTGCACCGGATATTGTAGCGGCGTATCGCGACCTGTCCGGCGTCAGTCCGGCGCCTGTCGGACGCCTGACGGAAACGCCACTACTATCATTCGGCTCGGATTAAATGAATCACACTGAAAAGTTTTGGCCGTCATGTCAGGCAGTGGCCGGATCTGGTTCGTCAAAAGCCCGCCAAGGGCCGGGCCACTGACTGGCCGGACACGAATACGCCACCATGCCATAGTTGTAAATCCGGCTTTTGACGGGTT
>CAZCFT010000041.1:0-21134 GCA_964498015.1 uncultured Ignavibacteriaceae bacterium | reverse complement strand
TATCCGATACCCCCAATCCGACGGTGAAATCCCGTCGCCATGTATCAGAAATATCTTCTTCCCCTGTTCATTTATTGGAAAATAGTCGCGATGTATAGTAATCCCCGCCTCCCGACTCAAAAATTCCCCCAGCCAAAAATCATGATTGCCGGTGATATAATGCACCTCGCGCCCATCATCGACCAGCGAAGCAAGACGGAAAATAATTCTCAAATGTTCATTCGGGATGGCATGTTTATACTCAAACCAGAAATCGAACAGGTCGCCGAGGATAAATATTTTCTCGCCATCAAGCTTGATCTTATCAAACAGGGCATACAATTTGTGGATTTTGATCTCTTCCCCCGCCTTATCGGAGGCCCCAAGATGAACGTCAGAAAAAAAATAGACTGCCATAAGGGAGGATTATAACATAAAGGCCGCCCGTTGTCAAAATGAGGATGATTCGACTGTAGGGGTTTGATTTATCAAACCCTTTTTTTCTGTGTAACCTATAGTCCCGCGGGATTTTTTCTGCTCAATCTTTCAAATATTTCAATTTGAAATGCTCATAATTTTCTTGCCACCGCATTCCTAATTGGTTCAACGCTTCCGTCTCCATCCGGACAGAAAACTGCTTTTCAAGCATATCACTCAATAGATTTGAAGAACATAGTGCAAATTCTTGGGCTGTAAGAATAATGCCAAACACTTCCCCAATTGCATTTTCATTTATCGTACCGCAGCTTTTTGCGTGCTTTGCGAATTTATGCCATCTTAAATTCATATGTGTTGAATTGCAGAGCTTCCTATATATCTCATCATCTCTTAAGATTCCCTTTTTCTTAAGCACTTTAATCAATTCTAAATCGGAGATATGCCATTTATTCTCAAGTTCAAGCCTTTTGAGATCATTTAATTTGCTCGGATTTTGATATAGATAATTTATCCTGCCTAAAGTAGTTAAAGATTGCCTTAGAACTGCGGAAGTACTTGAAAAGAAACCAAAGTTACATAACCTAGATACGCTATCCAAATCCTCAATTTGCATATCTAAATAAAATGCATAAGCTTGAAGTACCTCATTGTCATTATTCTCATATTTTTCATTGATTGCTTTCGATATTCCAAACATTGCGCATAGTATATTTTCAGTATTAGACACACAATCCTTAAAGTCTCTGCCAGCTATTTTATTAAAAACAGAAGGCCTGCTCTTAAACCAGTTGTATGAAATTAGGTATTCTTCCATGACCTCATTCCAATAATGTGCCCCCCTTACTCCACCCTCTCCATCATCTTCTTCAAACTGCCGTAATACGCCCCCGCTAAATCCCCAAGCGGCATATCCACCCAATCATTTATCGCTATTCTATCACCAATGACCCGCCCAATCGCGGAAATAGGGACTTTGCTCTTGATACAATGCTCGACCAGTTTTTCCCCGTCTTCTTTGGCAACAGATACTACAATGCGCGACTGCGTTTCCCCAAAGAGAAGCGCATCAGCTCTAATATCATCGTCAAGAAATATCTGCGCGCCAATCATCCTCTCCCGATTACCGATACAGCATTCAGCCAAAGTCACCGCCAGACCGCCGTCAGAGCAGTCATGCGCCGACTTGATAATACCCGATTTAATGGCCGATAGTAATGTCTCCTGAAGAAGCTTCTCAAAGTGCAAATTCAATTCCGGAACGGGGCCGGCAGTCTTGCCAAAGATAGTATGAATATATTCCGATGCTCCCACTTCTGACTCATTTTCTCCAATCAGAAATATCAAATCCCCCTCATCCTTGAACCACTGGGTAGTAATATGATCGATATCCTCGATAATTCCAAGCATACCGATAACAGGCGTCGGAAACACCGCATGCTCCGGGTCTTCGTTATAGAAACTGACATTCCCGCCGGTGACCGGTGTGCCAAAAACCCGGCAGGCCTCACCCATACCCGCGACAGCCTCGGAAAAACAATAATAGATTTCCGGTTTATATGGATTACCAAAATTCAGACAGTTGGTGACCGCCACCGGCTGCGCTCCCGAGCATACCACATTGCGGGCCGATTCGGCAACTGCTTGCTGGGCGCCGAGACGCGGGCCAAGATAGCAGTATCGCCCATTGCAATCGGTGGAAAGGGCGATCGCTTTTCTCGACTTTCTGATTCGCATCACGGCGGCATCGGAACCGGGTCCGACGGCCGTATTTGTGCGCACCATCGAATCATACTGATTATAAACCCAATCTTTGTCGCAAATATTGGGGGATGATAATAGAGTCAACAAATCCTTATTCCAATCGCGATTAGGGGGAAAATCATCCAGATTGATTTGACTCAGCTTATCCATATAATCCGGTTTCGCCGATTCGCGATGGTACACCGGCGCCCCGCCGCCAAGCACAAGACATTCACAAGGAATTTTCGCCACGGTTTCGCCATTCAAGCGGACTTCAAATATGCCGGTATCATTTGATTCGCCGATAATGGTTGAATCAAGCTCCCACTTCTTGAATACTTTCCGAACTTCATCTTCCATACCCTTCTTTACACAGACCAGCATCCGTTCCTGCGATTCGGAGAGCAAAATCTCATAAGGCGTCATCTTCTCTTCGCGCACCGGAACCTTGTCGATATCAATAGTCACACCGGATTTCCCGCGCGCCGACATCTCGGAGCAGGAACAGGTTATCCCCGCCGCGCCCATATCCTGAATGCCAATCGCCAAGTCCTTGTCGATAATTTCCAGAGTCGCTTCCATAAGAAGCTTCTCCGTGAATGGGTCGCCTATCTGTACTGAAGGACGTTTGGATTCCGATTTTTCAGAGATTTCTTCCGACGCAAAGGTAGCGCCATGGATGCCATCGCGTCCGGTTTTCGAACCGACAATCATAACAGAATTTCCGACACCCTTTATAGCCCCCGAAATCATTTTATCGGTCTTAACAATCCCGACCGCCATCGCATTCACCAGCGGATTGCCGGTGTACGCTTCATCAAAATATGTCTCGCCTGCGACCGTCGGGACACCGAAGGAATTTCCATAATCGCCAATTCCTCGCACGACGCCATCGACCAGATACCGCACGCGCGGATTATCGGGCGATCCAAAACGCAAGGAATTAAGCGAAGCAATCGGGCGGGCGCCCATAGTGAAAATATCGCGCAATATCCCCCCGACACCGGTCGCGGCCCCCTGATATGGCTCGATCGCCGAAGGATGATTATGCGATTCAATCTTGAATATTATTGCAAGCCCGTCACCGATATCGACGGCGCCGGCATTTTCCTCACCGGCTTTGGTGAGCAACGCTTCGCCGTCGCGCGGAAGAGTCTTCAATAGCGCTATAGAATTCTTGTAGGAGCAATGCTCCGACCACATGACCGAAAAAATCCCAAGCTCCGTATAATTCGGCTCACGCCCCAATATTTCTATTATCTTTTGATATTCCTCTTCATTCAACCCATGATCTTTGACCATCTGCGGGGTAACATTCGGTTGCTTCATCGATTCCTCCAAATTAAGGAGATGAATATATCGGCGCGGAGATATTGAGTCAATGGGAATGTCAAAAATATAGGGGTTGGCCATCAAAGTCCGCCTCGGGCGGAATGAATCAAACCCCTATTCATTTGAAATATATTGGTGCAAAGAAGCTACTTCTCCAGCTCCCCCTTCAGAAAATCGATCACCTTCACCGGCGTGGGATCGGTATTGTTCAAAATGGCCAGATAGAGCGAAGTAAAATCTCCCAGTTGAATTAGAGAAAACATCCGTCCCAAAGGAAAATCCCCATGAGAATAGATATCAACCACCTCGACATTCTGTTTCTCGATGATAGTCCGCACTATTTCCATCCGCTTCTGGATTCTCTCATGATCGCCATTGTCCCTTAAATAAATCACTATCAATTTGTCACGATAGGCGTCAATGACATTCCATCCGACCAGCTCATTATGATTGAATTCGGCAAATTGATTATTGAACGCAAGGCATTTGGCATTCTCGCAAATCTGCCCTTTCCAGCGGGTGCCGACTGCATCTGTCAATTCCGGTCCGGCATATATAATGGGTATCTTTTTGTGGAGCCTCAGAGCAAGTGATTTTGCGGGATTTTTTTCGGTTTCTATGTCCCAGGCATACTGATCGCGATAGGATTTCAAACCGCCAATGAGTTCAGTAATGTCCTTTTCGACATCCCCTGTAAATCCGAGTTTCGATAGAAGAAAAAGTAATGGCACGAATGAAAATCCCAACGCCGCCCGCGGAGGGTACCCTTTGGGCAATTCTACTGAGAGAAAATCCTTCGCCTTCGCAATTTCTGCCACTTTGCCGCCGGACGTAATACAGGCGATCTTGGCCCCTCTTTTCATAGCATCATCCAGCGCCGAAAGAGTCTCCTCGGTATTGCCGGAGTAAGAAGAAATGACCACTAATGAATTCTCATCAACAAATTCCGGCAGACGATAGTGACGACAAATTTGGAAAGGAAATTCGATACTGCCGGCCAAATAAGATCTGACCAGATCGCCGCCGATAGCGGACCCGCCCATGCCGGCAACAACAACATTTTCAAGATTGGAATAGTATTTCTTACCCGGTTTGACGGTCAATCCGATGGTCTTAGCCTGTTCCAATTGCTCGGGGAAATGATAGATTTTGTCATACATCTCCGATGGGTCGATTTCTTTAATCTTGTCTGTTGCTTCGAGTGCGTGCATAATTTTCCTTTATTTTAGAGACATATTATATTCAAGTAAACGTCCCTCAATCTCTTTGAGGGCGTTCATGTGGATAACCTCGTTGGCCAGTTCAATAGTATCTTTATACTTGATTCGTGCTATCAGCTGGCAGGCATCTGGAAGTTTGGAGGGATTCATTGAGAGCTGGTTTATACCCAACCCTATCAGCAGGGGAATGCTAATAATATCGCCTGACATTTCGCCGCACATCGTTATGGGGATGCCGTGATTCTTGGCGGCTGAGATTGACATTTCAATCAGGCGAAGCACAGCGGGGTGCAGTGGATTGAAAATTCTGGCCAGCCGGTCGTTATCGCGGTCGGCGGCGAGAGTGTACTGAGTGAGATCATTGGATCCGATCGAGAAGAATGAGACTTTTCTTGCCATAAACTCTGCCGCAACCGCCGCCGAGGGAACCTCCACCATTGCGCCCACCTTAATATCATGGTCAAATTCGGCGCCTCTCTCAGTCAGTTCCGTCATGGAGCTCTTAATCAGTTTGTTGGCTCTGGCCAGCTCCGAACTGTCCGTCACCATAGGCAATAGGATTTTCACGTTTTTCTTAGTTGATGCTCTCAAAATGGCCTTTAACTGATCTTTGAATACTTTGGGCATGTCGAGGGCGGCGCGAATTCCCCGCCATCCCAGGGCGGGGTTGTTCTCTCTAACTGATTCGTCGCCAACAAAATATTTATCAGATCCGAGATCGAAGGTTCTAATGACGACCGGGCGGGGATAATATTTTTCCGCAACCGTCTTATAAACCTCGAATTGCTTGTCCTCCGAGGGGAAACTGCCGGTTTGAAGATACAAAAATTCGGTGCGATAGAGCCCCACTCCTATTTTTCGCTCCGCAAGAATTTCATCAATCGGTCCTGGCAAATCAATATTGGCGGCCAGTTCAATTTCGGCGCCATCTGCAGTTCGAGGCGGAAAAATAGGGAGTTTTTGAAGTCTGGTTATGTGTCGGGTTGACAGCTTCGTTTTCTTATGACGAAGCTCGTTCCATTCTTTGTCAGCCGGATTTATGGTCACTGTCCCGCTGTCGCCATCAACGACAAGCCGATCGCCGGATTTTACTTTAAGATGCGCCTGTGCAACTCCCACTACGGCTGGAATTAGAAGCGACCGCGCTATTAAAGCCATATGCGATACGGCGCTGCCGACTGACGTTACAATAGCCGCGGCATTCCTTTCATAAAGAGTCAAAACTTCGCCGGGTGTAAATTCCTGGGCAACAAAAACACAATCAGGCGGATACTTTGAATCCTGCGCATCGCCTTGGCCGACAAGATGACTGACGATTCGCTGAGAAACAGCCTCAATATCGGAAACCATCTGCCGCATATACGAATCGCTGGAGGCTCGTAGCGGTTCCATGGCGCTTTCCACCAGCATGCTATAGACATATTCAGCATTTCTGCGACCGGTTTTGATTTCTTCTTTGACTTTCTTAAGAAATTCACGATCTGCGGCAATCATCATCTGGGTGTCAAAAATTTTGGCAACCGGTCCGCCGATTTTCTGGCCTGCCGATTTGCGCCATTCTTCAAGTTCAATCAGGGTCTCTTCAATGGCCGCATCGAGCCGCGCAATCTCCTGCTCTGCCTGTGATTCGCCGAGGATTCTTTCTTGGATGGTTTGTTCCCATTTATATATAACTCTCGCCTCGCCCATGGCAAAACCGGGCGATGCCGCAATACCTTTAATGCTCATGTCCCTTTTTCGGGTAACCATCAATACCTTTCTCAAATATCATAATAATGATATTTTCTGAAAACCCTTAAATCAACTAAATTATAAATCCTTCAAGTCGCCAAAACCATAATTTACTAAATTTACCAGATCTTCAATTGCCAATTCCTCATCCTCCCCCTCAGCAGTAATAATAAGTTCTGATTTCATCTCCGCGGCCAACATCATGACGCCCATGATCGACTTTCCATTCACCTTTAGCCCCGCCTTCTCCACAAAAATCTCCGACTTATAGTGAGAAGCGTGGCTGACAAACATGGCCGACGGGCGGGCATGCATTCCGAGCCGATTTACAACCCTGACAGATCTTTGAACCATGAAAACTTCTCTAATTCAGAATATATCGTTTCCCGGGCAATTCCTTGATAATTCCTTTCAGTTCAAGCGCCAGAAGTATCTGAAGCACTTCCGGCAGGGAAGCATTCAGAGTCCGCGATAGGTAATCAATGTGTACCGGCCCATCTGCAAATGACTCGAGGATTTTCTTCTCCGTATCGGTTAATCCTTCAATAATCTTGACTTGCCCAGCTTTGATTTTCCCCTTCAGGCGTGGGAGATCCTGGAAAATGTCCTCTACCGAAGTCAACAATCTCGCCCCATCCTTAATCAGTTTGTTTGTCCCCCGGCTCATCTCAAAACGAGGCGATCCGGGCACAGCAAACACTTCCCGATTTTGGGCAATGGCATGAGATGCGGTTGATAATGCCCCCGAGCGCTCGGCCGCCTCGATAACAACTACTCCCTGAGAAAATCCGGAAATTACCCTATTGCGCTTTGGAAAATTGGGTCCGTAGGGGACTGTTCCGGGAAGAAATTCAGAAAAAATGGCTCCTGATTCGGTTATTCTACGAGCCAATTCCTTCCCTTCCGGCGGATAGATAATCTCCAGAGAACACCCAAAGACGGCAATAGTCCTCCCGTTGGAATTCAGAGCGCCACGGTGCGCCGCAATATCAACCCCGCGGGCCATACCGGAAACAACGGTGACATTACTTTGGGCAAGGGCGGCGCCCAGATTTTCCGCAAATAGTCTTCCTTCTTCGGATGCCGACCTCGAACCGACAATGGCGATGGCGTTGGCATCACGCTCGAAATAGTCGCCCACATAAAATAAAAACGGCGGCCTATCCGGAATTTCCTGCATTGGCGCGGGATAATCAGAATCATTATAAAGAAAAAAATGCCAGCCTCTTTTCGCTATTTCCGAGACGATTTCTTCCGCTTTCTTTTGATCCTGATTCTCCCTTATCCTCGATGCAATATCTCGCCCTATGCCCGGAATATCAGTTAGCTGGCTGATTGATGCTTCGAGCGTTTTTTCCGCAGAACCAAATCGGCCTATTAACTGATAAAAGCGGTTTACCCCGATGCCGCCGATATTGGAAAGAGTAATCAGGGCGCCAAGATTTTCAAGCCGGTCTTTGTCGATCAAGCTCATATTCGATTTTATCCAATAATTCTTTCATCCCTTTGCCGGATGAGGCCGAACAAAGAATATATTCCGCATCAATTTTCTTGGAAATCACTTTCAGCTTCCTGCTGTCCAGAAGGTCGATTTTATTCAGGGCAACAATATGAGGTCTCTTGGCCAGCTGGGAATCAAAACTCTTTAGCTCTTTTCTCAGGACTTCCAGCGTCTTTTCAATATTCCCGGATTCAAACAGATCAACCAGAAATACTATCAACCTTGTCCTCTGAATATGTTTGAGAAATTGAATGCCTAACCCCTTCCCTTCAGAAGCTCCTTCTATTATGCCGGGGATGTCGGCCAAAACAAATGACTTAAACTCTCTTAATCGGACTATCCCAAGATTAGGCACAAGAGTCGTAAATGGGTAATCGGCAATCTTTGGTTTGGCCGCCGAAAGCCGGGCAAGCAAGGTTGACTTGCCGGAATTAGGAAGACCAACCAGCCCGACATCCGCCAAAAGCTTTAATTCCAACGATAATCTGAGATGCTCCCCCGGTCGGCCTTCCCCGGCCCGGCGCGGAGCTCTATTTGTAGGGGATTTATAAGTGTTATTGCCACGGCCGCCTCGCCCCCCCTTTGCAATAATCACCTCTTCCCCCTTTTCGCTCATGTCCGCTATTGATTGGTTGGTATCAAGATTGGTGACTATTGTTCCCGCCGGTATTTTGATGATTATATCCGCGCCGTCATGGCCGGTTTTCAAGCCGCCCTCACCGTGATGACCATTTTCCGCTCGATAAATTTTCTTGTATCTAAAATCAAGGAGTGTTGACAGATTGGCATCAGCCCGAAATATCACACTTCCCCCGCGCCCGCCATTACCGCCATCGGGCCCCCCTTTGGGAACATATTTTTCATGACGAAATGATATGCACCCCGCTCCCCCATCACCTGCTTTGATCTCGATTTCTACATAATCTATAAACATAGCATTCCAACCGACATTATTGCACAATCATTCCAATTAAGCTGATTTTGGAATATACAAAAGATAAACCCTATACGCCAGAATTATGAGCTGTGCCCAGTGGGTCAGTTTAAAGTATTATCGGTGGCACTTTCTTCAGATGAGGACATCTCTTTAAAAGCCACTCTGCAAAGGCTTTTTATCTCTTTTGGTGTGTGGGGAGAAATCAACAAACCTCGTTGTATAATCTTGAGTTTATCTTCGGCAAAGATTTCACTTATTCCAAAGAATTTCCGCTCGATTCTGTCAATCAAGTCATTCTTGGAGATTTGACGCGCATCAGAATAGCTTATGATAGTATCGTGTTTGATAAAGGGATGATCGCCCGACCGAAGTACAACAGTTGTATCCGAATCTGCTCTCTTAGTTGTAAGACTTACTATGACAACCTGTACGGGAGGCCCGGGCAATTCTGCAACAATAACCCACAGATGTCCCCTGAGATGAAATGAGAATCCACACCGACAGTCGATGGGCATCCATCACCCCATATAGCTGTCCATTAGAGCTATATTTTCGATTTCCGAGATTATTGACGCTATTTCGATATCTGTCTTGCCCGCCCCCTTAAGAATATCTTTATAGTCAATTGGAATGGAAGAACCTTGCGGGTCTTCCCACTCAGGAAGCTCATGCGTTTTGTCACAAATCTCCCATCGAGACATACTGCCATATTTACTAAATACCTCTCTTATGAGTAATTCTTCCGCTTCTGATAGACTATTAGTGCCAGGGTCTTGAATCAAAGAGACTTCATTGTCAGTCGGAGAGGTTATATTTTCGCCCCATATTCCCTTTGTCTCAGACTCACCATGTAGCAAATTCAGAGTTTGGCTTAGCACGGGGCCCTTATCCATTGACACACACGAATCGAAAATGATGGGGCGTCTCCATCTTAGCAGCGCCTCCCGTTCAGCAAGGTAAAGCAACTTCATAAGCTTGAGATGGCTCATTTTTCCACCTCTGAGCTTCAAAAAAAGGGCTGCAGCTTGCGCGGCTTTGTCTTCTCTAAATTTTGGTTTCATCATATATTTTACGATTTGGAATGCCTAAAGCACCACTTAATCCATTTTAATATAGATTATCGCATAAAAATGTCAATCATTTAATGCCTCGGTCAAGACAAGAAATATTGCCATTTTTATATCGTGTTTGATCCAATTTTTCAAACCGCCCCGCTACCAAATTATGAGTTCCCTCCTTTGAAGAAAAGAGATCCCCTATTTCTTCAGATACTCCGTCAGCTTCTGCTTGAAATCGGCGCGATCAATATCTTTTTCCAGATGACCGCTATGGGCAATTGATATGGCGCCGGTTTCTTCGGAGACCACAACCGCTACAGCATCGGATACTTCCGTCACACCGATAGCCGCTTTGTGCCGCATTCCGAAAAGCTTTCGATACTGGGGGTTCTGGGTCAACGGAAGCGTACAGGCCGCCGCCGCAATCACGTCACCGGCAACAACAATGGCGCCGTCGTGTAAAGGCGTATATGGTGTGAATAAAGTAGTGATAATTTCCGAGGATATTTGGGCGTGCATTATCTTGCCGGTCTCAATATAATTTCTTAACCCTACTCCCTTTTCAATTACAATGAGACCGCCATAACGAAGTTCCGAGAGTTTGACTGCGGCGCGGGAGATTTCTTCCAGCGATTTCCGCCCCTCGACTTTTACGAGATACTGGAAAATTCTTGAATGTCCCATTTGGGCCAGGGCGGAACGAATCTCCGGCTGGAAGACAATAACCAGCGCGATGAAACCAATTGTCGCCAGATTGGAAAACAGCCATGACAATCCCTCCAGCTGAAACCAAAAAGCAATGAAAGCTACAAAAAAAATCGAAACCAGTCCGGTGACCATTTGAGCGGCGCGAGTCCCCTTCATTAGGGCCAGGAATTGATAGATGATAAACGAGACTATCAGGACATCAAGCAGATCTATAAGCCTGAAAGACAGAAAACCGATATGGAACAGCTCCATCAAGCGCTCCCTTTAATCGCTTCAAGGACTTTGATAGCCTCAACTGAGGCGGCAACATCATGCACCCTGATTATATCAGCGCCCTTCATCAGGGCCAGAAGGGCGGATGCTATTGACCCGCCAATTCTTTTTTCCGGTTCGTCCTTTTTTCCGGTAATCATGCCTATAAATGATTTCCGCGATGTCCCCATCAGTATCGGACACCCCAGATTCTTGAATTCCTCAAGATGCTGTATTATTGCAAGATTATCTTTGAGCCGCTTACCGAAACCAATTCCTGGGTCAATTATGATTTTGTCCCTCGATATTCCGTGGCTTTCGCAATATTCGATTCGCTCTGACAGAAAAAGAATAATCTCTTTCACACAATCCTCATAATGGGGATTGGCCTGCATGGTCTTGGGAGTTCCAAGCATGTGCATCAGGATAATCGGCGCTCCCGATTGCCGCGCCACTTCTATCATTCGAATGTCAGTGCGGAGGGCGGAGACATCATTAATCATATCGGCTCCCGCCATTATCGCCTGCCGGGCAACCTCAGATTTGGTTGTGTCGATTGAAATCGGAATATCCGAAAATAGCCTGACTGACTTAATTACAGGGACAACTCTTTCCAGCTCCTCTTCAAGAGTCACTGATTCCGAGCCGGGACGAGTTGATTCGCCGCCGATATCAATTATATTCGCTCCCTCAATGGTCATTTCGCGGACACGGGCTTCAGCCGCATCCCGCATAAGATATTTTCCGCCGTCAGAAAAGGAATCTGGCGTAACATTGAGCGCTCCCATTATGAGCGGTGAGGTGAACTTGAGCGCGCGATTATTTTTCAATTGCAATTCGCGTAATGGATTATCTACTGAGCAAATCATATTTCAAATTCCTAAGATAGCTTCTGTCCGCAATATAGATATCATAGGTTTGTCCGGCAATATAATTCTGTCTGCACACATCTTGACAATTATGATCATTTCCGTAAGTTAATTTCGTCCGGGTGGCGGGCGTGCTCAGATTCCTTCCCTCCCAGGGACCTTCTGCCCGGACTCCTAATAACTGAGAAATCGATTGGGGAGAAAATCAAAAACATTTCCCCCCCGGGGGAGATTATATCTCTCCAACGAATTTTGAAAATTTGTCAGAGACGCAAAAGGGACAGCCATCGTAGCCGTCCCCTTGAATAATTTCAGATCTGCTGATTACGGGCAACTGGGAGCCGAGCCGTGTTTATAGATGTAATTAATAAGATATGTGATATCCAGGGCATTAACGCCGCCTGAATTATTCACATCACCCGCTTTAATCGGGGCAGGCGCCGTTCCATGCTTATAAAGATAATTAATCAGGTATGTAATATCCAGCGCATTAACTATTCCGTTGCCGTTTGCGTCTCCACACATATAAGGCATTGATATTTTACCGGATTGAAGTGAGGGCGAATAATCAATTAGTGAGCCATAAAATAATGGAGAATATGTCATGTAGGGCTCAAAGGTAATAAGGCTTGAATCTCCAGGCGATGATGTGCCCGGAATTGTAAAATAAACTTTCAGAATGGGGCCATAACCGGGTTCAAGATTATAAGAGTCTATTTCCGGATTGTAGATTGTATTGCCAATAGAGACGGTGGCGCGACTATTTGACGGATCGAAATGAGAAAATCTGTGGGTATCAAAATAGGCGGTACGACATCCGGCAGTGGAAAAGGAATCAAGTATCAGATTCAACTGGCCGCCATAGTGGATCGGGATCTCAAACTGCCTAACCGGAATAGTATTGCGCGCATAAATAGACATGGCAAAGGATGAATCGGGTTTCCCTATTGCGTCGATGCCGATAAGCGAGTCATCTAAAACGGTAACATAATTAGTCGCATAATATTCTCTTGTTTCCGTTCCGGAAACGATGGATAATCTAACATTAAAACGCCCTCTTGTATCATAGAGATGCTCTGGCGCTTGCACAAAGGCCGAGTCCCCATCGCCAAAATCCCAAATCCACTGGTCGACAGGAAGCAGACTGCTTCCGGCGAATTTGACATCAAGCTGGCCAAATCCCAGAGCAGTATCGACGGTGAATTGGACATCGCGATCCGGTTTGATGTTAATAAGCATTTCTTCCACTAATGGACTGCATCCTTCCCAGGTGCAATAGAGCTCATCAATACTGTACCAGGCGGTGTGACTGTCATTCCAACCGTAGTTCATATGAACCTGATGTATTGGCTCAACCATCCTCCAGCCGTCGGCGACAATTGAGTGTTGGCTTATCACGTACTGAACAGGGCGGCCGGCCTCGACTTCCCCCCGAATCATTTCTGACCAGGCCAAATAGGAATAATCGCTCCGCTCAAGCGTTTGAATAGAATCTTTATATCGGAAATATTGTGAAAAGGCATTCGGGACATTAAACATATAGGCCCCTGAGGCGCATCGTCCATACATCATGCTGACGGCGACCCCAACTTCATAGCAGAGATTCGACACGGCCTCCTGCTGTTCAGGCGGACTGAAGATTGAGCAGGTATTGCCGATATTGTCCCAATCATATGGATCGGTGTAGTCAACGACAAGATATTTAGCGGGAGTGCTCCCACCGCAGGAATTATCTCCGAGCCAATAGCAGGTTCTTGTGTTGGTCCCTTCCAGCGGCCATTTATAATAGGCCATAATCTGCGCCGAGGCGGTAGCAACGCATCCAACAACAGTCCTGCCCCCATCTCCCCATGGGCATTCATTGTTATAAGGAGCGCCCTGATGCCACGAGGTGGTCAGGAGCGGACCAAGCTCACCGGATGATTTGAACTTGCCCGCTTTAAGCTCCCGATCAAAAATCTCAGGGGTTGCCGAGAATTTATCCCAGGCTACCCGCTGTTCCGGCCCAAAAAGTACTTCTCCCTTTGCCGGTTGGCTGGTTTCCATACTCCCATAGGCTTTGACATAGAGTCTTATCCTATCCTGCAGGACTTCCTTCAGCATCGCCGAAAAACCATCGGCGTCATTTAGATCAAGACGACTATCTTCAGAATATGCTTTTATTGGAGCCAGTTCCTTCAGACTTGGAACCACAATGTAGCCATTCGGCTCGACAACAAAATACCTTCCCAAAAGGGTGTCATTTACAACAATGTCCTGAATCTCGCCCAGAAAAGGCGATCTTGATTTGCTCCATTCCCCTTCTTGAGATATCATAAGTGATAACCAGTTACGGGAGACGCGTGTCATCTCCTCTTTCGTAGCAGTCTCACTCAACGCCGGCGAAAAAGCCAAAATCAGTAGAGCCATGCAAAGGCCTGCACCCTTTAATCTCGCCATTAGACACTTTATCATTTTTATCTCCATAAATAGAAAACAATTCAAAATAGCAGACTTAAAATAGTAATCATTACCTGATTAAGATAACAATACTTAAGTTATTGTCAAGAAATTAGTTGCCGTTAGGCGCTATTTTGTTATGGCTACGGTAGGGCTTGATAAAAAAACCGGGCAGATAAACTGTATTCGGCCTTATTGAGGCATCTGTTACGGCGTGACATGACGCCAGCTTTCGGAAATGGGGTTCTTAGACTCTTTTCCCAGACTCTAAATCTTTTTTTATGGAACCGTCTATTCCCTAACTCGTTTAATTATTGTATGGCGCTTCTGAACTCCAAGTTTAATCATCGCCGTTCAAGTTTTAGCTTGACAGAACGGCAAAACCGTTTAACTTAATGAACTTATAACTTTAGGCTATACGACCTGTTAATTGAGGAGGTTAAATAATGTACGCGGTTTTTGAATCGGGCGGATTACAATTTAATGCTGAGGTCGGCGCTGTTTTGAAGGTTCCCCATTTGTCTGTGAAACCTGGCGAGACCATTTCCATTGATAAGATACTATTGCTGAAAGATGGCGAAAATGCTCTTGTTGGAAAACCTTATCTCAACTCCGCCAAAATAGAGGCCGAGGTTGTCAACGAAGGCTTGGCGGAAAAAGTCACTATTTACAAATTTAAGAAACGCACCAAATATCGCCGGCATGTCGGTCATCGCCAGCAATACTCGGAAATCAAAATTAATAAAATCATCGCCCCAGAAAATTGATTCGAGATATTGGAGTTATGGAAACTAACAGACCGGAATTATCCGTGTTCCGGTCCTTTGGTCTTTTTTTTATAATATTTTTTGCCGCTGTTTCCTTTCCGTTGGCTCAATCATACAATATTGTCGATATAAGGGTCGAGGGGAACAAGACAGCGTCTTCAAGCCTCATTCTATCGGCGGCGGCTATAAACAAAGGGGACCAACTTACCGCTTCAACCACGCAGGAGGCGGTCAAGAGGCTTTATGGGCTCGGATTTTTCCGGGATGTTTCCATCGATGCCGAAGAAGTGACAGGTGGGATCAGCCTTGTTATTAAGGTCATAGAGCTACCCAAATTGGTCGGCATTGAATTTAAGGGAAACAAAAAGATCAAGACCAAAGAGTTCAACGAAAAATTAAAACTGACAGCCGGTTCCTATATTTCTCCGGCCTTGATTTTCCAAAAGAAAAGGGAGATGCTCGACCTATATGGGAAGAAAGGATATTTTCTTGCCCAAGTTGAGCCCAAAACCACCAATGGGGCGGATTCCTCTCAGATTTTCTTAACCTACGACATCAATGAAGGTTCAAAGGTCAAAGTCGAGAAGGTCGCTCTAACCGGAACTATGCAGGTTCCGACAAATGAATTGATCGGCAAAATGCGCAACCGCCACCGCGGCTTTCTTAAGTCCTCAGATTTTGATATCGAGAAATATCCGGAGGATAAAGATAAAATAATCGAAGAGCTTCACAAAAAAGGGTACATTGACGCTTATTTGAAATCTGATTCAACTTCAATCGACACCTCCCGCAACCGAATGACCATCTATCTTGACCTCTATGAAGGCCCAAGATATTATTTTGGAAAAACAGACTGGAAGGGAAATCAGATATTTGACAGCAAGCTTCTCTCTAAGGTTATGAAATATAAAGAGGGCCAGATTTTCAATCTTGAAAAGTTTGATGAGTCAACTTACGAGGTCTATTATCTATATCAGGAAAAAGGGTATTTGCATATTCGCGTCACCGATGACCGCAAAACCCGTGATTCATTGATTGATGTCACCTTTGACGTTGTCGAGGGACTGCCCTCAAAGGTCAATCTGGTCAAAATCACCGGTAACACTAAAACCAAAGAAAAAGTCATTCGGCGTGAAATTTCAATCAAGCCCGGGCAAACATTTAATAGAACGCTTATGATTCGCTCAGTCCGCGATATTATGCAGTTAAATTACTTCGGAAATGTCACGCCCGATATAGCAGACCTTCCCTCTGGGGATGTTGACGTTCTTATGAAAGTAACTGAAAAGCCAACCGGGCAGATTTCGGCGGGGGCCGGGTACTCCGGACAGGACAAATTTGTCGGAACTTTCGGTCTTGGAATCCCCAATTTCAGAGGGATGGGCCAGGATTTATCTTTTAGCGTCGATATTGGAAGCCGCCGCAACTCATATTCGTTGTCGTTTACTGAACCCTGGATGTTTTCCACCCCGACATCGGTTGGCGCTGATCTTTATTATACTAATCGACGGTGGTATGATGATTACACTGAGGGTCGTCAGGGCGGTTCCCTGCGTCTTGGCCGCCGGTTGAAGTGGCCCGATAATTATTTTAAAGCCTATACTCGATATCGCCTTGAGGGAGATAGGTTTAATGAATTCAGCGATGCCTATGATAAAGCACATCGTAATATTGATTCTATTAATTTCTATATTGATAGCAGTGGAGTAAAGCAGTCAAGATATAATTACGGAAAACCTATATCCGGCTCTCTTTTGGAATTTGGCGACAACTGGAATAATTCATCCAGTATTCAACTCGCCTTGGATAGAGATAGCCGCAATCTGCCGGAATTTGCTACTTCAGGTTCAATCCTTTCCTATTCCATCGAGGCCACTGGCGGCTTGCTTGGCGGCTATTGGGAATATCATAAGCATACTATTAATCTGGCCAAGTTTATCCCCCTCTTCTGGAAAGTCGCCCTGGCAGGGAAATTGACCTACGGGGCTATTACTGCTCCTGCGGGCGACAACAAAATACTGGAGTTCGACCGCTTTTCGCCCGGGGGTACCGGATATGATGGTGTAGTCAGAGGATACGACGACGGCTCCCTTATCGCCGACAGTTCTATAAGGAATATAATAACGTACAACCAATATACCGACTCCACATTTCAGCATAAGGATTCCTCATATATTGACACCACCTATAGCTCCGTCGGCATTCGCGGCAAATATATGCTGGTAGGAAATCTGGAACTCCAAATTCCTGTCATAGAAAACCAGCTCTATACTTTGCTATTTTTTGACATAGGAAATTCGTGGCTTCGGAGAAAAGAAATAAAATTTAACGATCTATATCGCGGAGTCGGAGTAGGGTTCCGTCTGGTCGTCCCCGGCGTTGGGACTATTGGCTTCGATTTTGGCCATCCTTTGGACAGTCGAGCCGGCCAGAGCAGAGGATGGCATCCTCACTTCCAGATAGGCACGACCATAAAATGAAAAGCACATATTATTTATAAAGGAGTGATAAAATGAAAGGAAGACTTCTCTATTTTCCACTACTGTTTTCAATTCTTGGGTTGTTCTTGATCCCATCGATGGGATCAGCCCAGGGGGGCAAATTCGGTTATGTTGATTCCGATAAGATTTTCTCCGAGTTTAAGGAGTGGATCAAGGCCCAAGAAGAATTCAATACTGAATACAAGGCCTGGGATGATGAGGCTAAGAGCATGCAGAAAGAGTTGGAAGATATGTCAGCCGAATATGAAAAACAGAAGCTGATTCTTTCGGCAGAGAAAAAGAAGGAACGTGAAGCGGCCATCGATGCCAAAAAGCAGGCTCTTGACGCTTACACGAAAGATACTTTCGGTCCGTCTGGCATGGCTGAGCGCAAGAATAGCGAACTCGTCAAGCCCCTGCTTGATAAAATCAATACTGCCATTGAGAGGGTTGCGACCGAGGGCAATTATGATTTCATATTTAATTCGACCGGTCTGGCCTACGCCAAGAAAGACTATGATATTACCGAAAAGGTCTTAAAGGCTCTTGAAGAACAATAAATTCCCGAATTCGGTCAGTCACAAGGCCAGATCCGGCTACTGCCGGAACGGCAAACCCATACTATTGCCTTAAGCAAAAGGACTAAATTGGGACTAACATTAAGACAGTTGGCCGAACTCTCCGGCGGCCTTCTTTCTGGAGATGGCGAGATCGAGATTACCTCTGCCGCTCCTATCGAAACCGCCCGTCCGGGGCAAATTACTTTTCTGGCAAACAGCAAATACAAGAAATTCCTTGCGACAACATCTGCCTCCGCGGTGGCGCTCTCCCCTGACATAGATTTCAGCCGCCTCCCCTCCATAAGACATAGTAATCCGTATCTTGCCTTCGCTATTATTCTTGACCACCTCTATCCAGACGAAAAAACTCAGGCAGTCGGCATCCACCCTTCTGCGGTTGTTTCTGAATCAGCCAAAGTGGGAAAGGATTCTTACATTGGCGCGCTGACTTATCTTGGTGACCAAAGTCTTATTGGAGACCGAACCGTCATTTTGCCAAAAGCCTATATTGGCAATAGAGTCATTATTGGAAATAGTTGCAAGATATTCCCCGGCGTTCATATTTTAGACGATACCAAGATCGGCAGTAATACAATAATCCATAGCGGCACGGTCATCGGCTCTGATGGTTTTGGCTATGCCCGTCACGATAAAGGAATCAAGAAGATAAAGCAGATTGGATGGGTGGAAATCGGCGATGATACCGAGATCGGAGCCAATTGCACTATCGACCGGGGCGCGCTGGGGCCGACCAGAATCGGCAACTGCGTCAAAATAGATAACTTGGTGCAAATTGCCCATAATGTCGAAATCGGAGACTACTCTATCATCGTTGCGCAGGTCGGTATATCCGGGTCGACCAAACTCGGCCGAGGGGTCATCCTCGCCGGTCAAGTCGGCCTTGTCGGTCATATAGAGCTTGGCGATCGAGTGACTATTGGCGCCCAATCGGGAGTCAGCCATGATATACCCGCCGGTAAAACATATTTCGGTTGTCCTGCCCGTGAAATCATGGAAACCAAACGTATCGAGGCCTGTCTGAGTCGCCTTCCTCAGCTTTTCAAGAGAGTAAGAGAGCTGGAAAACAGGTCAGACTCCGAAATCGCCGATTTATCCGATAACGAGAAGCCCTGAAGAATATATTCTACTAAAGTTTTTCCCCCCCTTGAGAGCTTGTTGAAAAACCCTCTGATGGATATGAAGCATTTGATAATGGAGAGAAGTAACCCCAAATCGTCATTCCCGACTTGATCGGGAACCCAGAGAGTGGTTGTGAAGTGCAAATCAATTACTGATCCGTCAAATGCCGGATTTACCAATTTCTGGGTCCCGTGTCAAGGCACGGGATGACAGATCGGGGCGCTCGATCAACATGAGTGAAGCGCTTTGCCAAAATATACACTTTTTCAACAAGCCCTTGAAAGATGGCTTTTGGGTACACTCAGGTATGCAATCTATCGGGCTATTCTGCAGATAAATGTTTTCAAATAGGCCGACTCCGGAAAATAGACTGATATGGGATGGTCGGGGCTTTGCCTTACTATTTTCAAAAGATCAATATGCAGGCCAGTCTGGACAGAGGCTCTACGCAAGGTAAAGGCCATGTCCTCTTCAGTAAAAAAGGCCGAACAGCTTGAGGTAATTAAAAGACCATCATCATTCACCAGCCGCATAGCGGCTCTATTGACGAAGTGATAAGCTTTGCGGCCAGCTTCGAAATCCTCTTGCGATTTGATGAGCGCCGGGGGATCCAGAATGACCATGTCGTAGTCGGGTTCATCCCGTTTTGACAGCCAGCCAAAGACATCGGCGCATTCAGTCATAAAATTATTTGCTGGAATTTCATTGATTTCCGTCAGCTTCGCCGCAAGCAACAGAGCGGCCTCGGAGCTATCTATATTCAGCGCCGACCTTGCCCCTCCCTTGAGCGCCGCCACTCCGGCTGAACATGTGTAAGAGAAAAGATTCAGGACCTTACGGCAATGCGCATATTGCATAATCTCACGCCTTAAATCTTTCTGGTCGAGATAAAATCCCGTCTTCTGGCCGTACATGGTGTCCGCGACAAATTTGAGCCCGTTTTCCAGAAATTCTGTAGGCCCAGTGTCTTGGCCATATCGAACCGCCGCTACTTCCTCCAGTCCCTCTTCCTTGCGCACCGGTAGGTCGCTTCGTTCGATTATTGTCCGCGGCTTGAAAATATCGACAATCGATTCTACTATGATGTCTCGCAGAGGCTCCAATCCGACTGTCGAAAGCTGGATGACAAAAACATCCCCGTAGCGATCAACTACAAGACCAGGGAAACCATCGGCCTCGCCAAACACCACCCGATAGCCGGTGGTCTGCTTCAAATGGCCATAACCATGTATTAGTCGAAGCTTGTCAGCGCTTGATATTTTTCTACGAATCCAGTCGTTATCAATCAAAGCAGGACCAAATTCAAAAACGCGAACGGCGATCATGGACTGTGCCGAGAACGTTCCTGTGCCGATTATCCTGCCTCTATTATCCGATATTGAGACAATAGAGCCATTGGGAAAATCCGCCGGTATTTGCTCCAACGCTCCGGAAAATATCCACGGGTGTCGGAAGACTGCATTGGCCTCTTTGCCCGCTTTCAGCCTTACTACTGGATACATACTGCCTCCAAAAACCAATAAAATCGTTTAAAGCAGTGTGAGGTTTCATTCATTTTCGCCGCGAGAGGATTTGAACCAACGCCCACATTACTCACCTCGAATAATCTATATATTTTTTGCACTTATCGCATCCAAATGCACGCTTCTCCCGCTCATTATCATCAAGCGTTAATTCCGTCCAGCAGTGAGGACAAATCACTTTCTCCTGCATCAGACCGGCTTTATCCGATTCCGGAAACAGTCCCTTGAGTACATATTCCGTTACATCAATCCCGCCTCTAAGGTTTGTGGTTATAGCCGCTACCGTATAGATTGGCCCGTATGGAATTCCCCACCAACCGAATAGCGCGCTCAAAAGAGAATATTTCAACCCCTTTTTTACCGATCTCTCGCCCGGCTGAATAAAATATATGTCAGATACTTCCTTGCGAGTGGCCACTATACCTGATATTACAACATAGTATCTGACAAATCGTCCACC
>CAZCFT010000040.1:0-21321 GCA_964498015.1 uncultured Ignavibacteriaceae bacterium | reverse complement strand
AAATAAAACCTCTATCGGGATTGCAGTCACATGCATCTCTATTGCCCCCGATCCAGGATCCGGCCTGTCCAGCCGCTAAACTAACCAAGTTCCAGACAGTATCATAAGTCATTTCGCACCCATAAGCGAAATAGCCGTCTACCGAGGCGTCACGGAGAGCATATCCTCGAGCGAGGTAGTTACCGTTGTCAAGCGACCACAAGTCGAAGCCAGCTCTGCCGGCAGGACAAACCCCTGCGTAATCGGAATAAGGTGAAAGTGATGACCAGCAAATGAATCCTGAGTCAGGCATATCAGATGCAATGAACTCGTGCGATGCAACCCATGCCGAGTATATCATGTTGGAGTCAGTTACTGGAGTATCGGCAGAAAAGGAGATTATTGGACCAAGAACAATCAGCCCAGTAATCAGTAGTACACAGTATAAATTCTTCATAATATGAACTTCTTTCCCAAATAATGCCCTTGTGATATTGCTTACGGTGAAAGCCCATCGACTTTCTTAATTTTCCCCCTGCGCATATGGAGCGCGCATAACCCAATATTGTTCGCCCTCCTTATATGCTTGATATTCGACAAAACGCCTGGAACCTTAACAGGCATTCTGGAACAAATATCACCGCCAGACTGGAAAAGATGGAAACCCTGATGAACAAGTTCGCGGAGGCCCGATCCTAAAGCGCGGACTAGCAGCCTGTCGGTTTACCTCGTTTGAAAAGCGATATTTTTTCCAGAAACCCTTTCGCAGAAATTCTGACTTTCTCCTCTATATATTTCCCGACTTTTACCTTTATTCCCGGGCAAAAAAGCGTTAATATTGCAGACGGCTGAAAAGAAAGCCAGCCCGGCGTAGGTCCGGCACTTGACGGAAAGGAATAGCTTTAGACTAACTATGAAATTTGCCAATTTTATACATTTGCATACGCATAGCCAGTATTCCCTGCTTGATGGCGCCTGCCAGCTTGATGCTGTTATCGAGTTGGCCAAAAAGTATAAAATGCCCGCGTTGGCAATAACCGACCATGGGAATCTTTTCGGGGCGGCGGAATTCTATAAAAAGGCGACCAAAGCCGGGATTAAGCCAATAATAGGCACTGAAGCTTATATTGCCGGCGGGTCTCGATTTGATAAGAAACCGTCAGGAAGTTATCCCGATGGCGGATTTCATCTGGTTCTGTTAGCCAAGAACCAAACCGGATACAAGAACCTCATCAAGCTTTCCACAGCCGGGTATTTAGAAGGGTTCTACCATCGCCCCCGCGTGGATAAGGAATTGTTGAGGGCGCATTCTGAGGGGCTTATGGCGCTGTCGGCTTGCATGAAGGGGGAAGTTAACTGGTATCTTCTTCATGGCGAACCGGAAAAGGCGGCATCGACCGCCATAGAACTGAATGAAATATTCGGCGCCGGGAATTTTTTCCTCGAGATGCAAAATCATGGCCTCGAGCGGGAAAAGCTTCTGATTCCAATGATATATACCATCCATCGCGAAACCGGCATTCCGTTAGTTGCCACCAATGACTGCCATTATCTGAAACAGGCCGATTGGGAGGCGCATGATGCACTTCTCTGCATCCAGACCGGCAAGCAGGTCACGGACAGCGATCGGATGCGGTATGATACCGACCAGATATATTTCAAATCCCCGGAAGAGATGCAGGCGCTATTTGGAGATTTTCCCGAAGCTATGGAGAATACGATTAAGATTGCCGAGGAATGCAATGTCGAAATTGAAATGGGGAGACTACATCTTCCGCATTTTCCAATACCGGCGCCATTTGTCGAAGCCGATATTTATTTGAGACATCTTTCCGAAGAAGGGTTGGCGGAGAGATATAAGAAAATCACGGAGGAATTGAAGAAGCGTCTTGATTTCGAGCTTTCGGTTATCAAGCAGATGGCGTATGCTGGATATTTTCTGATAGTCAAAGACTTTATTGATTTTGCCCGTTCCCAGAACATACCGGTCGGACCGGGGCGCGGCTCGGCGGCGGGGTCGCTTGTTTCCTACTGCTTGAAAATTACTAATATCGATCCGATGAAATATTCTCTTCTCTTTGAACGATTTCTCAATCCAGAACGAATTTCGATGCCGGATATAGACATAGATTTTTCCGACCGCGGGCGGGATAGAATTATCGAATATGTTGTCAATAAGTATGGCAAGGACAATGTCTGCCAGATTATAACATTCGGCACGATGGCGGCCAGAGGGGTGGTTCGTGATGTTGGGCGGGTATTGAGCATGCCGTATTCTGATGTCGATAAAATTGCCAAAATGATTCCATTTGCCGTCGATATGACGCTTGAAAAAGCTATGTCCATGAATGGCGACCTGAAGGACCTCTATGAAAAAGACCTGAGAATCAAAAAGCTGATTGACCTTTCGATGACGCTGGAAGGGCTGGCGCGTCACGCCTCCACGCATGCCGCCGGAGTAGTCATAGCTCCAAAAGCTCTGACCGAATATGTCCCGCTTTTCAAGGGGGGCAAAGACGAAATAACCACCCAGTTTGATATGAAAATGGTCGAGGAAATCGGTCTTCTCAAGATGGA
Organism: uncultured Ignavibacteriaceae bacterium; assembly: GCA_964498015.1. Classification (GTDB taxonomy): domain Bacteria; phylum Zixibacteria; class MSB-5A5; order GN15; family PGXB01; genus CAWEZN01. The sequence goes on along the minus strand of CAZCFT010000040.1, from coordinate 18,765 downwards.
TTTTCTGGGACTTCGAACCCTGACTGTAATTCAGGACTGTCTTAAAATGATCGAGGAAAATCACGGCAAATCCATCGACATTGACACGATCGAGCTGAACGACAAAAAAGTCTTCAAGCTATTCTCGCGGGGTGACACTATTGGAATATTCCAATTTGAATCGAGCGGGATGAGAGACTATTTGCGAAAGCTAAAACCGGAAAATCTGACTGATCTTACGGTCATGAACGCTCTCTATCGCCCCGGGCCGCTCGATTCGGGAATGATTGATACCTATATTGAGCGAAAGAATGGAGCTGCGGTTCAGTTCGAGCATCCCAAACTGGAGAAAATACTGAAAGAGACGTACGGTGTCATAGTTTTTCAGGAGCAGGTGCTTCAGATCGCCAACTCGCTCGCCGGATACAGCATGGGGAAAGCGGATATTCTTCGCAAGGCGATGGGAAAAAAGCAGGTCGAGCTGATGGCCGGGCAGAAAAAGGAATTTCTTGAGGGATGCGATAAACAGCATATTGACGCCAAAATCGCCAATACGGTTTTTGACCAAATCGAGACTTTCGCCCGCTATGGATTTAATAAGGCCCATTCGACCGGGTATGCCTATATAGCCTATCAATGCGCCTATCTAAAAGTCCATTATCCCAATGAATTCATGGCGGCTAATATGACCTCCGAGACCGATTCGCCTGAGCGGATTTATACGCTTATGGAAGAATGCCGTCGTCTCAATATCCAAGTTCTCCCCCCTGACATAAATCAGTCGTTGATTGGGTTTGGAGTTAAAGACGGCAAGATCAGGTTCGGCCTTCTGGCGGTGCGGAATGTTGGCGAGGCGGCGGCAGAAGGGATAATTGAAGCCAGAAATCAGGGGGGAGGGGGGGCATTCAGAAGCTTTGCCGACTTAGTGAGTCGTGTCACTTTGAGAAATCTTAATCGCCGAGTTTTGGAGTCTTTGATAGCGGCGGGCGCCCTTGATGCCCTTCCTGGAAATCGCGCCCAGAAAACAGCCATTATAGATGAAATGCTTGACTTTGGACAGAAAGTGAATCTTTCGAGCGGCTCGAACGATCTGTTCTCTTCAGGCGGCGCTGAAATTAAGAGGGTCGAACCCGCCATCCCGGATCTTCCGGACTGGTCGATTTCCCGCAAACTTTCAGTGGAAAAAGACACCCTCGGATTTTATGTCTCAGGACATCCCCTTGACAGATTTCGGGCAGAACTGGCCGCTTTCGGAACGGTTGATACCCAGAGGCTGACAGAAGTTAAAGACGGCAGGGAAGTCCGTTTCGGCGGGATTATTTCCGCCATTAAAACTATGAATGACAAGAGGGGCAATCGAATGGCTTTCACGACGGTGGAGGATTTTAAGGGAAAAGTTGAATTAATAATTTTCTCCGACTGTTACGACAAGGGCAAAACTTTTATTATTGAAGATAATATTGTGATGGTTACAGGCCGGGTTTCCACGCGTGAAGAAGAGGCTCCTAAAGTAATAGTCAGCGATATTTATCCTCTCGATTCTTTATCGGAGAAATTTAATTGTCAGCTGGTAGTCAAGATTGATGAAGAAATTTCCGAAAGGAAATTTAGCGCCATTCAAAATCTTTTGGAGAAAAGTCAGGGAAAGACGCCTGTGGTTTTTGCGACCCGCCGAAACGGCGAGGAATACCTCATTAAATCCCGGCGGTTCTCGATAAAACCGGAAGGCAAATTGCTTATAAAATTGAAAGAAATTATGGGGGATATGGCGGTTTATCTTCAACCGCCGAAATAAAATTGAACCATTTTTATCGGAAATATGTTAAATTGTTATACTATAGATTATGGAATTCGTAATATAAGGCGGACACTATGAAAAAGCTTCTTTATGTTTTAATCCTGGTATTTATGGCTGTTTCGTTACTCGTGGCGGCGGAAAAGAAAGAAGAGAAGAAGCCCAAGACTGAAAGCTCCGTTGCTATTGATACTACCCAAATCGCTTGGCTTGAGTATGATGACGGGCTCAAGCTGGCCAAGAAAACCGGTAAGCATATTGTGGTTGATTTTACCGCTAAATGGTGCGGCTACTGCAAAAAGATGGAGAAGGATGTTTTCTCCGATCCGGAAATGATTAAATTTATGAATACTAATTTTGTCAGTATCAAAGTTGATGGCGACTCGAAGAACGAACTTGATATTGATGGATACAAAATCACTGAGCAGAATCTGGCCCGATCTGAGTTTCGCGTTACCGGATACCCTACATTCTGGTTTTTGAAACCCGATGGAGAACGAATCGGCCCGGCGTCAGGGTATCGCCCTATCGATATGTTTTTTGATATGCTATATTTTGTCAAAGACGACCTTTATGATAAAATGACGCTGAATGATTACCTTAAAAATGGCGGAAGAAAAAAGACTAATTAGCCCCCCGGAGTATCCCTATGAAAGCGCTGAAAATTGTCTTTATAGCTTTGTTGTCCCTTAATTCAATCTGGTCTTGTTCCTCGTCAAATAATAATAAGACCGCCGAGCAAGCTCCATCGAATCTACCTCAGAGTATGCCGGCTAAATCAACTTCATCGCCGACTTTCGTTGTAGCGGATCTGAAGGGGAATAGTCACACGTTTGAGGAATTCAAGGGCAAAGGTCCCCTGATGCTGAACTTCTGGGGAACATGGTGTCCTCCCTGCCGGCGGGAACTTCCCGATTTGGTCAAAATTTATGAGGAATACAAACCGAAAGGTCTCGAAATTGTTGGGCTGGCAGTGAAAGATACTCCTGAAAAGGTCCGCCAGTTTGCCGGAGAGAATAATCTGAACTGGGTCATGCTGATGGCGAACATGGATGCGATGGTGTCTTTCGGCGCTACTCAAGGTGTCCCGACTACAATATTTTTTGACAAGAACGGTTTTGAAAAAGCCCGATATATCGGCGCCCGAAGCTACGAAGATTTCAAGGCAGAGGTCGAAAAAATCCTTTAGACTACCTTCCCTCATTTTATAAACGCACATCGTGATCTGCTTTCAACATACATTATTGGCCTAATCCCCTTAAGGGCATCATCGTTTTCACTTCTTTGGAAATTCTGCGAAACCATCGTATATTGACTGCATGAGAGGAAAGCCGATTGTAACATATCGACTGGGAGAGGACTTCTACGGCAGGCTGGAAGCTTTGGCCAAGAATTTAACCGATAAAGGATTGGAATTATTCAAAGAAGAATTTGGCCATATTGACGCTTTCTACGAGAAGGCTCTCGATGACCAATCTTCAAGAGACGACCACGATTTTCGGCGTCAGCCGCGCTTGATATATCTTCTTGAGGCGATAAATTTCAAAATATATGACCAACTAAATCGCGAGAGTTTCAATACCGCGAAAGATACCGTGATAATATTTCCTCAGTGCCTGGCTCTTATGCAGTCAAAATGTAAGAGGAAAGGGGGGAAGTACGGCAAGCAATGCGCCAAGTGCGTTCCAAATTGCCAGATCAGGCAAATCACTGAAATGGCCCAGAGATATGGTGTTGAGGCGTATTTCTCGAAAAGGAAATTGGAACAGCAACTGACCAAAATCAAAAAAGATAAACCGTCCCTGTCAGTCATTGGGATTTCTTGCATATTGACGCTCGCGGGCGGTATGCGCACCGCAAAAGATGTCGGAATACCGGCGCGGGGAGCGCTTCTGAATTTCACGGGATGCGATCACTGGTCGGAAGTTCCCTTTTCGACCGAAACGGCCATAGGGCGTGTGTGCGAAATTTTAGAGGAAAAATATGGATTATCCAATCCGACACCTTAGGGAAACCGATTATGACCAATTGATCAGGCTCTGGAGGCGCGCCGGATTGACTCATCGTCCCCACGGACGCGATTCCTATGCGTCGATGTCGTCGGAATTCGGCCGCGCGGAAACATGTATATTAGGGATTTACGATGGCGACAAATTGATAGGTTCAATAATAGGCACTTCCGACGGTCGGCGCGGATGGATGAATCGCCTTGCCATCGATCCCGACTATCGAGGAAGAGGACTGGCGGGATGGCTAATTAAAGAAGCCGAAAATTTCCTGTCCGGTTTTGGAATAAAAGTGATGGCGGCATTGATTGAAGATGAGAATCTCCCGTCGATATCGGCCTTCCAGAAGGCGGGATATATTCACGGGGAGAATATTCTCTATTTCTCCAAACGGTCATCCAGCGAAGACTGACGATTAGTATTTTTCTGCATTCTTCCCAAAAATAATAGAGGGACAGATTAGAAATCTGTCCCTGAAAATAAACAGCGAGATGCCTTAATCTCTACGGGCAGACAGGCGCCGGGCCCTGTTTGTAGAGGAAATTGATCAGATGAGTGACATCCAGCGCATTAACTATCCCGTTTCCGTTGGCATCACCCGCCTGAACCGGTACGGGAACCGGCCCTGACTTATACAGAAAGTTGATTAGATACGTGACATCCAGCGCATTGACTATTCCATTACCATTGGCATCGCCGCAAATATAGGCCGATCCAACTGTCATTGCCACCGGGATATCCCGGGTTGGAGTATCGGGGTCGTTGGAATTCACGGTCAATTTGCCGCTATAAAGACCCTCCGGCAATTCGGTCGCATCAAGGCCGATTTGAAGCGTGTCGGATGAGAAAGCTGGAATTATCCCGGAGGCCGGGATTATCGATAACCAGTCGGCGGCCGTGAATAATATCGCCATATCATTATGCATATAAGGCGCATTATAAACCACCGTCAGTCCATCGGCGCCGCCTGAGTTTTCAATTCCAATTGTAGAGCCCTTGAGACTGTCAACGTCCACGCCCGGGTCCATTGTACCGTACTGCAACATAATTTTGCCGTTGGAATATAGAATGGCCTGGAATGTAAGAGTTCCCGTGCCAGTCGTTGAATAATAATTCTTGATGCCGACAAAACTGATAATAAAACGACTATTAGCAACATCAGAATAGTAATAGATATTGCCGCCCTTACGCGGGTCAAGATCATCCCACCAAAGAGCTATGACATTATTGGGAACGGCGACATTGGGGAAATTGGTATTGGTTCGCGCCGTTGAACCTTTAGCGAAAGTCACTATGCCATTGGAGCCGATATTCAGCGCGCTATATGTATTTTCGTAGAAGGGGAAACCAAATCCGATTGGGATGGACGCGGTAGAGTCGTCGTCGCCAAGAGTAACGGTTGTGCCGGCGCCAGAAATATCAACCCAGCCGAATACCGGTCCGGAGGGTTCATCGGAATCTACCCAGGAATAACCCCAGGTATCGGGGCCGCCGCTGTTTTTTGTCACGGCGGCATAGAATGGTTCGGTCTCACTTCCGCCGGATTTTTCAGCATCGGCAACGCGATATCCCAGCGGCTGGTCGGCCAATACTTTGGCGATCTTCTTCCCATTATACATTATGCGGGATATGCTATAGTCAAGTTGGCCCGGCCCATTGTTGGAAATTATAAGAGGAAGCCCCAGGCTGTTTCCAACCGGCACAGTCTCGTCAACTGATGTTAACGGGATATAGATATCGGGTGTCCAGATATGCAGATTCATTTGGATAGAACCGCTGGGATGCAGAGGATCATTGCTCGTGTAATTCAGCGTACCTGCATGATTGCCTACGGCGAGGCCTGAGGTATTGACGGTGACCGGGAATATCAGGCTGTCCGCCGGGAAAACATTATGCTGGGCGGTGTCGAAGGCCAGCCATGATGTGGCGGAGGTGAATCTTATTCGAAGCAAGGCGGCGCCGGGGTTCGATACTTTTACCGTATCAACATGCGATTGGCCGGAACTCAGGCTGTCGGCGAAGTCATTCGGCAGATAAACCAACTGCGGCGTTCCCGTCTGCGTATCGCCGTACCCTTTTAATTCGACATCATCAATATTCCAACCGCAATAATTATAGGAACCATCGGTAGTTCCGATACCGAATCGAAACTGGAAATTGGCGTTGCCGTCGGCATATGATGATAAATCATAAAATTGCTCGGTCCAGGAGTTTTCATCCATAGTAGCGCTGTTTTCGAACAAATTTACCCAACTGGCGCCATTGTAAACAGCCAGATAAGCATGGTCATAAGAGCTGCTTTCGATGCCAAGCCAGCGCCAGAAACGAAGCTGAACGCCGGTCATGCCGCTACAGTCGAATTGAGGCGATGTCACCCAATAAGTAGTTGCCAGCGAGGGATTATAATCCCCGCCGGTACCGGAAGTCAGGTCATTCCCCAGAACATAATTATCGTCGCTTGAGCTGTGATCAACGTTCGGGTCGGGGCCGCCGTAGCTATCAGAACCGGCTCCGCCGACCGCGGGGCCAGTACTCCATTCACCGGAGCCGCCCGTTCCGGTCCACCCCTGGTTAAATGAGAAATCGTCAAAGAAAAAGACAACCCGATCTCCCACCACAAGGCTTAAATTTACCGTCGTAAAGTACCCGCCCGTTCCTGTCAAAGCAATCTGCATGTTGGCCAGATGCCCTATAGGACATGAGGGGTCGGCCGATACTATGAATTTGTCCGCCGAGTTGTCTGCGGTTCCTCCACCCGAGGCGATTGTGCCGAAGGCGCCGTCGGCGTCGCTTATCGTAACATAAGGATCAGTCCCCGACAGCACACCTACAAGAGTAACAGCATCTGCCGAGCCGGAGTTGCTGAGGGCCACAGTTAGTTCAGCCGTCTCACCGGGGTCGAAATTGCCGTTCCCATTACCGATAGTCTCAGCGGCGATATGGGAAACATAACCTATTTCCGGAGAGTGAACTGTGATCGATAGGTTGCTTGTCCATGTCGTATCTCTTGCGGAGCCGGTGACCTCTAATATGAAATCCGCTTTGTGATTATCGGGAGCGTTGCCGGCAATAGAGAAGGAGAAGGCATCCGCGATATTAAGGGTTCCGTTATTTCCCGGTATATCACCATAGGTTTCATTGGCGTCAGTGAGGGTCACATACGGATCTGCGGTAGTCATGACCACAGAAACACCGCGGGCAGTATCCGGGCCTACATTAATAAGCTGGACACCGAGACTGATCGGTTCCCCGCAATTAATCTGTCCATCATTGTTGCCGCCGATGTCGTTAATAGTATAATTATCATAGATTACGAAAGGTCCTTCAGGGGCAATGACCTGGACAGTAGCCATATATGGAATTCTATTTTGTGCTGTTACCACGATGTCGGCGGTTCCGGGCGATGCGAACGCGGTAAGCGGTATGGTAACGGAACCGGACGAATCAACGAATCCGGCTCCATGAAGGACTCCATTATATGATATGCCGACATACGATTCCGGGTCGGCATTTACAGTGAATGATAGCGCAGTAAGAAGAACGCTTGAGGCGTGGGATATATTATTGGTTGTTGGAACCCCCATGTAGGTAATGACCGAGGGGTCGCCCATCAGGTGATAAATTTCCCAATAATAGGCCTTCCTGCTGCTGCTGGAAGCGCTTACAGCCATATTGCCGGCGTAAATAATGGCATCGTTTGTCACATAATGGCTGGCAATAGGTTCGCCATGCGTATGGAATATACCGTCATAAGCTCCAAGAGTAGTCTGTTCATAGGTCGGACCAGAACCAACCACGGGGCCATACCCAACGCCCCACCAATAGTCTTCATCCCAATAAGTGGAGTTGGTTCCGCCGATATATCCGATACCGCCCTTGTCCTGTACCTGCAGAAATGCCTCGCCAAAGCAGGGAGTGCCGTAATCAGTTCCGAAAGTATTGGATAAACAGCAATTTCCGATTCCGAGAAGATATTTATGGTAATTGGTTAGTCCGGAGATATTGCTGGTCTCAAATGGCGGATCGGCATGTCCTTCATGACTGCAATGCGCTGTATAATTATATAATCCAACTCCATCGCTGACTGACTGAATAATGGCCGCGGCGGCGCCGCCGCCGGCAGAAGCGGGATAAAGCCAAACTTGAGGCGTGATACCGTGGGCGATATTAAAATAATAATTGGTCCCGTAATTAAGCTGGCCGTTACCATAGGTCGAAGCATAAGTACCGTCAACACCGGAAACCAGAGTGACCTCAGAAAGATAACTGGGATCAGGCATCAAATACTTCTCATATTCGAGCGTTTTGTCGATTTGAGGTTGAAGTTGAGTAGTATTTTGCGCTGAAAAACGTCCGTAATAAATTTCAGGATATAGGTCGCCGGTGAATTCGCAGAAATTTTTGTCGGTTATATGCGAACCGGCGGAACCATTGAATGGCGGGATCTGCTGAGCATCCCCCACAAATAAGACAAATGAAGGAGCAGGGCTCTCTGTGTTGTAAAGATTCTGGATGTAACTTTTTATGGCCGTATTGGTTGTTCCGATAACATCAGTATAGCCGACAATAACTTTAAACCCCTTCTTTATCTTCCATTGAATAAAAGGCTGAAGCTGGGTTTCAAACATCCGATGGGAAATAATAACGTATGTAATCGGATGTCTGACCAAATCTGACCTCATGCTAAGCGTCTGATCGGGGTAATTTAATAACTGGGAATAGACCGGTTCGAAAGCGGGGGAGTAATAATCTTCTTGCATCGTCTTGGTCAACTCCCAATCCGCATTCCTGAAACTCACCAGAAGAGTAATATTATTATGCACCCTGATTTTATTCTCGGTCGGGCTGTATTCGACCGGCGAAATGGCGATTCGTCCGATGCGGACAGCTCTCATTATTCCGGTGATTTCGGTCTCGACCAGGGGGAGAGCATAAAAACCGGCCCGCGCATAGATTTCCCTATTGTATTCAAAAGGGATAGTCGTCGGATCATCCGATTTGGAAAGAGAGGGCTGAGCGGGTATTATGGGGTCGGTAATTCCCATATCAGTCAGGGAGAACTCCTCAACATCGGAGCTCACAACTTTGTAATCTAATTCGCACCCAAAAGGAATAGAAAACAACTTACCCGCCAAGGGCAATCCTGGTTCACCTGTATTGAACGAGCGGCCGAATCCATCAATCGTGGCCAATACAAATGATCCTTGAACTGTGGAAACAGGCGCAAAATCGATTTTGCCGATCTCCACTTTGATAGTTATGCCCGACCTGTCCTGGTCGATCAGTTTCACCGTCGACGGGGAGCTGCTGAGCATAATAGATTGTCCAGCGTGCGCCAAACCGGCGAGGCCGAGGCACAACAGAACAATCAGCCAAATTCTCATAGCGTTCCGATTCAAACTTACCTCCGATGGTTCATGAAATAAATGTTTGTAATCTCCAAAACTCAGGTACCTCTCTGGGAGGGATCATTGTCTGCGAAAATAAAATGTAAGGGCAGGCGCGAATGATCGACCCAAAGTGTTAACTAACAGTCCCAAAAGAGACTCCCAAGATTTTTTAAGACCAGAAAGTCTGACCATCCGCCGCTGGCGGATCTGCATAACCGGGCGAGTAAATTTGTCAATTACTGAAACCAAAGCAGTATGTTCCGGTCTAACCGAAAGGCAACATTCCACATAGTACAACTTATTATAGGATAATGAATTTTACGGTTTTGTCAAGTATTAGTTTGAGCAATGGAGAATCTCAGATGTTGACCGGGGATTTCGATAGGCGGAGTCGCCAGAGTGGGTCAGTTTGAAAAAAAAGTAGCGGTATCTATCGAATTAGACCCAGCAATCGGATAAAAAAGAAGCGTCGAGAATAATCATTTTATCAGCCAAACCCTTTAAGTGGTAGCATTGATCAAAATATACTACTTCCACGTGTTTTCCCATAGTCTTAACAAGGTCAACAGCTGAGGCGAGATCACTATCTCCAGATACAAGAATCGCTGTATCATAAGCATTATTTGCAGCAAATTTAATCATATCAACAGCCAATAATACGTCAACTCCTTTTTGATGTTCTCTTTCCAATCGCCCAAATCGGATGTCGAAATATTGAAGTTTTCGCAAAACATCAAAAAACCGTTGTTGCGATTGATATTTTTCACGAGCATCAGCTTGTTTCTTTGGAGCATCATAATAATATGTTCTAATTAATTTCCTATCAGTTCCGCACAATTTTTGAGTGAATTTTTGATAGTCGAGTCTTATGTTTCCTATGCGATTGATCATACCAAAAAATAAATTCGCACCATCAATAAAAATCATTACTTTGTCCATAATTCCTCTAAAATAAAATACGGGATTGAGTTAAAACCCAATCCCGCAGAGTCTATCATCCAGTTGTTGCAAGGTTAGCAAAAACTGGGATTATAAATACACCTATCATTGCTGAACAAGGATAGGGAGTCTATTTTCATAAGTTATCGACTCAATCTCCATTAATCTTAACAAACAACTGCAAGTAAAGTTTCGTCAAATCCTATCAGGAAGTTACAATTGTTGACAAAAATGTCAATGGATTTCTTGTTAAATTCTTGTTTTTCTTTAAATCTAAAGAGTTAATTCCGCTTTATTCTTTATCTTCCAATAACTTGACTATATCCTCAATATTCCAAAGCTTGTTTGTTACACCGGCGGCCATAGCTGGAGTTATTCTTGTGGTCTGGTGAATCCGGCAGAAGTTATAATACATAAAATGCAAAGCGACCGCATATTCAAGGTTCTGATTAGATCACGCAAGGTCTTATCTTGATATTCCGCACAAACTGAGCCTATTTCCTCAAAAAGCTTAACAATGGTATTCTTGGCAATGCCAGTCATGCGGACGGTTGATCTAATAGAATTTCCCTCAACTAATATTATTTGGTGATTCGGGGAGGCATCCTGAGCTTGGTCGTTCGGACGATGCCTCCCCAGAAAGGAGAACTCTCATTTTGTGTGACCGCTTCTGCGTGCCTTAAGATAAGGCTGGTCGCAATATCTGTCAAGCCCCTTTATTTTTAAACTGACCCACTACCGGGTTGCCAGAGTGGAATGGAAAAGCGATTAAAACTCTCCCCAGACGGTATCTACTTTCGATTCCGGCATGTTGAGATAAGTCTCGAAATTATATTTTTCGATATACCCTTCCGCCACATATCTTAGTAGCGTTTTGAATTCGCCCAGCGGAATGTACCCGTCTTTGACTCCCTTGAGTTCACCCCTCATGTTGAAAAAAAGATGAACAGGGTAATTTTGGATTTTAAAAGCCTCTTTGAATTGATCACGCGTATACTCCTTTTCCTGAAATTGGATAGTCTCGAAGCTATCGGGCGCCACCCATAACGATGTAAAATGCTGGTTGAGATATCGGATAATCTCAGGACGGGGAAATATGCGTTTGTCCATTTTTTTGCAGTCTCTGGATTCATTATTGATAAACATATAAATTGGATTTGTACCAAAAGGAAAGAGTGGAAGCGCCGCGCGACCATCAACCCAAGCCACATGGTCCTTAATATCTGCCGGGGTTTTGGCCCCTCTCTTTGAACAGGCAAGCAATAAAATAGCGAGTAGCGATAATGAAATGATATAAGCAAATTTCTTTATCATATGATTTTGGGATCGACCGATCCCGAAATTAGCATGATGCTCAACCAAAACTCTTCTTATGACAAGAACCGGAGCTACAATTTGACGACGAATGTCCCGCGAAAGCGTTTGAGGCAAAAGTAGAGACCATTTTCTCGACATCGGCTGAGCCACAGCGAGGACAATCCGGTTTGTCGGTGGATCTGGAAACAAGTTGCTCGAACTTTTTTTCGCATTTCTCGCATTTATATTCAAAAATCGGCATATCTACCTCAAATCAATCAGCGCAATAGCCGCACCGGCTATCATACCGAGAGCCATCGCCCTCCAGGTATTGCATATCAGCGGTCAGGTTACGCCAACCAAGCCATATAAATAGCTCAAGCCGATGCCAGCCAACCCGCCTAATATAAGCCCCAAACCGAGTTTTGTAAAAAGTTTTTTACTTAATCTCATCCATTATGCCAATCAATTGCTTTTCCACATCGCCGGCCAATTGTTCAAGCCCGGAATTAGGAAGCATTTGGGAAATCATTGATGGTTTTGCCAGCGTCATTATCGTTTTTCCTTTTTCACCGCGGACGACAATTTTGCAGGGCATGAAAAGGGAAACATCGGCATTAAGGCCGATTGCCTTATGGGCGAAACTCGCATTGCAAACCTCGATTATTTTCATCGGTTCAATCTTAAACCCTTTTTCAGCCAGAGTTGCCTGTGTATCATGTACGGCCAGGACGCGAAATCCCCTTTCAGGAGAGGTCTTCTCCAAAGAAGTGCAAACCTCATCAAATGATTTCTTGGTCTCGATTCGATACGCTAATTCATTCATTTCAACCTTCCCGTATTTCATAATTGGATATAATTTTGGCCATCCCCTTGAGAGTCTGACTGACCGAGCAATATTTCTCTTCAGAAAGCTTTATGGCCTGCTCAATCTTGTCTTTATTCAGATTCTTGCCAATGAAAATGTATTTGACCTCAATTCTATTAAACGGCTTTGGAAATTCCTCCGGCTGATAGCCGGTCACTTCTATTTCAATTCCGGTGACATCTTGACGCATCTTAGTCAATATATTGGCGACATCTACGCCGGTGCATCCGGCCAGTCCGAACATTAGAAGTTCAGTCGGCTTATAGCCGCTTTCGGCGCCTCCCGCGGATTTGGCGCCGTCGGTGATAATTTTGTGCCCAAACTGAGAGACTCCCTCGAAGCTAATCCCCCCGGTCCATTTGAGTTTTGCAGATACCATCTTATACAAAATTCTCCATCTTTGATAATTATAATGATTGAAATTAAAAAATGTTCCAGCAGAATCAAAGAGAATAATTTTATTTGAAAAAGGGACGCACGAAACCCAGTCCCTGTATTAGTTTTGTGCCCGACAGACGTCCTCGTCTGTCGGGAAACCGCCGTGGCACATCTATAGGGCTTGTTGAAGAACCCCCGCAAGTGGGGAAAAGCATTTTTTTTAGCGATGTGACACAGGAATCGTCTTGTCCGGCAATTGCCGGACATCCAGAAAGCAGTCGCATAAGTGCAAGCCAGTAGCTGATTTCTGGGTCCCGTGTCAAAGCACCGGATGACAGATTGGGGCGCTCGATGAACATGCGTGAAGCGCTTTGCCATAAAATGCACTTTTTCAACAAGCCCTATAGACGGGAAATAGCTATAGCGTATGTACCGTCCACCGTGCATTGCATAAGCTTAAATCATTGGACGCGGACAGTTGCGCCTAAGAGAAAAGATAGACGAATGGAAATAAATGGATTGGTGCGGTCATCGTTTTCCATATGGGCGAAATTGACTATATGCTCAATGCCGGCATTAGCGTCAACGAAGATATATTTATTCGGGTACCCCTCAAAACCGAATTCTGCGGCAAATTTCTTTTCCACCACGCCGGTCGGAAACGGTTCATCATAATCACTGCCCGAAAAAAGCCACGGCGCTCTCCATTTGTCATTATATCTTCCTTCACCCTTCCTTCGATATGACACACCGAAACTCACTCTATTTTCAGATTGGAGCCATTTTTCGGCGCTTAGACTCCACCGGTCGCCATCGGGGCCGAAGTTATTTCCAATAAGCTCTCCACGATTGACATATCGATTTCGAGAGAGGAACTGATTATAGACACGATTGTTAATTCGTAGATATTCACCCTTTAGGTCAAGAAAATTAAAGATATTCAGCGAGTGAAATCCCAGCAATATCCCGATTTCATTCGGCTCGTTATCAGAAGATTCTTTGTGGTCGATCTGATAATCGTCGATCAATAACTGTCCATATATTTTGTGGCGGTTCCGTATGAAATATGTAAAGTCAGCTCCGAACAGGGTATTATCATCGACATTATCATTGAGCTGGATAGAGTGAAAAAACATCAACGGGTTGATATAAGATATCTCGAAATTTCTTCCCTTACCGCCATAAATGGCGCTTTCGAATAGACCGACATTGAAATTATTGGATAGCCTGATATCAAGCCTATGCGCGGAGAAATACCGGTTGTCGAAGGCGCCTATACTGTCGGGCGAAGCGAATCTTTGTAGCTGGCCGAACTGGGAACTGAAAAAAAGCCTGCCCCATTTTAGCCGTGCTGATACGGCATCCATCGGTCTTGCTGTTGAAGACAATATGAGCGATTCGCCTTCCGGTCCCCAATTGGAACTGAACCGTCCGGCCATAATTTCGACACGATGACCGCCATAAAATATAAAAGCGTTTTCGACTTCGCCGGCAAAGCCCCGCCATTTATGTCCGGTGTAGTCGGGGTCCTTGGCCAGCTTTTCGTCCAGAAAATAGTCAGTGAGGATATATATTTTTTCTGAAGGGGCGGCGATAAACCCGCCTCTCGCTGATTTGTAGTCCCGCCCTCTGGAATATTCTGCCGCGCGGAAATCGACGGATGGAAACAGATAAAGCAAGACCTTTTCGGCGTTGAGACGCTCTTGTCTCGCCGCCACTGCGTTTTTCAGACCTGTCGTATTTAACATGTATGGAGCGATGTTATGCTCAAGCCGTGACCCGGGAGTCGAAATGTCCTCGCGACGAGAATAATCATACATCAATTTAAATTCAGGGATGTTTGGCGGAACGAGCGCTGTGGCGCATAAATCGCTTATTGCGCCTGCAAGAAGGAGCGTAAATAAAAGCAAAATTGAGAATTTCATTTTAGAGACTGAAAGGAAATAGATATTTTCAGACCCCGTTTCCTCTAAGCACAGTCGGGATAGTCTTGATTAGAATCAGGGCATCTCTGGCCAGCGACCAGTTGTCTATATATTTCAGGTCGAGCTTCATCCATTCAACGAAATCAATCTTATTCCGGCCATTTATTTGCCATAGACAGGTAATGCCCGGTCTGACCGCCAGACGACGCCTTTGCCACGGTTCGTATTGCTCGACTTCTTCTGGAAGCGGAGGCCTGGGGCCGACCAAAGACATATCTCCCGAAAGCACATTGAGCAATTGCGGAAGCTCGTCGATTGAATATTTCCTCAGGAATCTACCTACGGCAGTCACCCGCGGGTCTCTTTCGATTTTGAACACCGGTCCGGACATCTCGTTAAGATGGGCGAAACTCGCCTTTAATTTTTCGGCCCCGCAATTCATAGTGCGGAGTTTCAGCATCGGGAAGAGCCGGCCGTTTTTTCCACAGCGGAGTTGCTTGTAAAGAACGGGGCCGCCGGAATTAATCTTTATTGCGACCGCTGATACCCAAAAAATAGGAAACGTAAGAATTATTCCGACCAGCGCGCCTATCCGATCGATTGCAGTTTTCAGAAGCTGTGCGAGCATATTTTCGGGAATCACATGATAAAACAGGGCAGGTTGCCCGTTAAGCGATGCCGTCCGGCACTGAGAAATGGCGCGATCATAAATATTCGGCGGCAGGCAGATATTTACTCCCATTTTTTCAAGCGTATCAAAAATACTCTGGCCCTCCGCAAAGTCCTCTTTCTCAAGAGCCATGAGGGCGAGATCAATATGGTTGTGGGTGATTACATTCCCGATGTCGGCGGGATGACCGATCAACGGAATGTCGCGGTATCGCCAGAAACCCTCCCGATGCGGATCGATAAATCCGACTATCCGGATATTCAATTCGGGATGGTCCATCAGAAGATCCGCGGTTTCTTTCCCTCGACGAGCGGCGCCGACAATAATCGCCTTTCGCTCAGATGCTGATGGAGCCCTTGAATTTGGGGTTTTATAAAATCGCCTGAAATAGATTATTCCAATAAAGAAAAAAATCCATTGCAGGCCAAAGTTGGCAAGCAGGAGTAGGGCGAATTTAGTCGGATTTATTTCAAAATTTAGGAAAAAGGTCGATGCAATCAGTAGCAGTATAAATCTAAACTCAATAGCAAAGAATCTCTTTTTATCGACTAACTCATTTTTATGGAATATCTCCATGCCCGAGGGAAGTCTGAGCTGAAGCAAGAGTTGTATAATAATCGCGGCGGTAAGGACAACTTCTCCGGCTTCTTCCGAGGGGAAAAGTGAGGTGTTAGAATCAATAGCGAAAAATGCCGCCGACAACCCAAGAGCCTTTAATAGACGGATAACAATGATTTCGAATCTATGTTGGCTAAAATATCCCATAATCGGTTTCAGAATGCCTGTGTAAAGTAATTTTCGACTGGCCAACGGACTTAGTTCTCAAATATGACTCGGGCATTTCTTCGAAGGCTTGAAGAATTGACTCGCTGTAGGAATCGTCTCCTACATAAAGAGAGATATAGTTTTCCAATTGATGATAATGACTGATGTCTTCGGTCAAAATATCTCTTGAATTCAGGAAATCAGAGGCCTTTTCGGGGTCTGCCAATTTTACCAGAAGGCGGTCGATCGGGGTTAGTCTGCATAATATTCCGAAGCGGCGCAATTTTGTCGAGAGGGAAATCATGTTCTCGCGAATTCTGTCTATTTGACGGAGCATAAAGTCGAGGCTCTTCAATGTAGCGATGGCGGCTATCTGGGAAACACTGGACGGTCCATGCAGGGCATTGCATTCGGTTATATCGCTTAAATTGGCCGGCGAGCTGAGAATGTATGTGCAGAGATATTCTTCATGAATCATACCTTCGAGAAGAGACCGTATCACGATTAGATTGCTATGCCGTCTGACCAATTCTGCCGAGCTAAAGCCGTGATATTCGCAATATCTCTCGTCCACTACAACCATATTGTCGGGAAGATGCTCAAGTATAAATCTGATTTCCTCCAAACTATAAACAACCCCGGTGAGCGGATTAGGGTTCGGCAAATAGACTACTGCAGTATTTTCGTCAGCTTCTTTAACAATTCCGTCCGGATCGGCGCTGAAAGGGGACGGTCCATAATGGCATTTTATTTTGGCCTCCCGATTTTCGGCTTGTTTCTCGAAATAGTTATCAATAGGCCCGGCAATTAGAGCCTTATTGTGGGGCCGCAAGAAAGTATCGACTATAGCGTCAAATATGGCGGCGCGCCCTGCGAAAATTCGGATAGTAGATTCGGGAAGTCCAGTATATTCAGATAACATACCCGACAAAGCGGCGGCCATTATTTTCGAACTTGGGCTCTGTTCGGGATTTCTGAAATGACCCTCGATGGCCTTCAAGGCCTGTTGCGGCATTTCATGAAGCAGTCGGCTTGTCCGAGCGCGGGCCTTCTTTCTATAGAGAGATTTTTCCGAAGCGCCGGTTAATAATCTGTCATCCATGAGATTCATTACACTGCCCTGCTTGAATCTAACGCTGTCTTTCTATCGCGATTTTTCGTTTGTTTCCCTCTCCAAGTCTTTAATCGGTCTTTCCGGGGATTTTCTGAAAATTCTTTTTGTCGAAATGCGCGAAGGGAGATGAAACACTCTTTTTGCTTTCCAAATCAATTTTCTTCCCAGACTTGGAATTATGATCTTGCGTGTTTCAATTCCGACTTCGGGATTATAGACCTCAAAGCGGAGCAGGCAAGGGGTATGGAGCAAGGCCATTTTAATATCGCCGATAGTTACCGGCTTGAAATTCTCCAATTCCAAGAAGGCCCTACCCACTTCGGAAACAGTGTGAGCGCCGCTCACGGCGACTTGAGGCAGACCGGGATATGATTTTAGATATCTGTCGGTTTCCAGCATGGCCTCGCCAGGGCATCTGAAATTGACGGCCTCGATAAGATCGACTTTGGATAACGCCTTCCCGGTCTCTTCTCCGGATAGAAGGCCGTTCTTGTACCTACCGTAAAGCAGACCGGAGTTGGGACGAAAAGGATGCGGCAGGAGCGCCAGCCCGCCCTGGGAATGAATCTCATCGATTACGTCAAGAATATTTTTGGAAACAATCTCTCCCTTGAGAAAAAGGCCGACAATATGAATGCCATTCTCGCAAGACATTTCCATGCCGGGAATTATCAAGATCCTGTCTGATATTTTTTCTGCGATTCCAATCGCCGACATGGTGTCGTGATCGCAGATTGCGATAGCATCAAGCCGATTTTTCTCAGCCGTTCGAATAAGCTCTTCGATCGGAATTCTGCAATCGAAAGAATGGTCAGTATGAGTATGTAGGTCAATTCTCATTTTGGCGCTGTTGCATCCATTTTATCCGCTGAAATACTTTGCAAAGATGATGCCGAACCGGCGATTAGTGGCAAGAAGCCTAAGTGCAAGAATTTCATGGAGTTATCTATCGCGGATTTTGCCGGGAATATGCGCTGTGGATTGGATTTGAAATGTTTTCCCTTTGCGTAAGAACGATATTCCCGGTCAAAAAAATGCCGCCCGGCAGGAAGAGAATATTTGCCGGACGGCTAAGGAAGGTGAGAATGGGTAAATCTTCCATTAAGCCAGAGAGTTTCAGAACTCCTATAATCGATCTATAATAAAGAATGAGGTCAGTATTCCTCCTATTATTGAAATCGAAGCAGACATTGTTTTCATCCAATCATGCTCTTTCTTAATCTGGGCCGGGACGACGACGGCGTCGCCGAGGTCAATCTTCTTGCCCAGAGTTCCGCTACCTGCAAAAACCCGGCCGTCGGCCTTGATTAGCTTTGTCCCTTTCTTGTCCGCCTGATTGGTGAAATTACCGGCTCTTGATATATAATATTTGACATTTTTCCCCGATTCATATTTGATCGTACCGTTGGCTCCGACTGCCCCCATGACAGATATTCCACTCGGGATTTCCGGCACAAATATATTGTCGCCGTTCTGCATTGTTATATTTCCCTTTTTGCCATTGGTCGCCATGATTTTTTCCACATCAATAATAATTCGATTCATGTTTTCGATATCAAACTTCACTGCTTCCACCTGTCTGATATTCCCAGCGGAGTCTTCTTTTAATGGCTGGGAATTGGCGATAATATCAGGGAGAT
>CAZCFT010000039.1:0-21364 GCA_964498015.1 uncultured Ignavibacteriaceae bacterium | reverse complement strand
CATCCCAGTCTTTTTGCCGGCGGTCTCAAGACTCTTCTTTATCAAGTAAACTGAGGTACTCTTGCCGTTAGTGCCGGTTACGCCGGCAATCTGGATCTTTCTGCCCGGATAGCCATAGAAGCTTGCGGAGATATTGGAGAGTGTCTTTCGCGGTGTAGCGGAAATAATAAATGGCACATCGGCGGAAATTGGCGTGTCCGTAAGAACTGCCGAGGCGCCTCGTTTTATGGCCTCGGCAATGAACTTTCGTCCGTCGCTTTTAAAACCGGGAATGGCCGCAAAAATCATCCCGGGGCGAATACGGCGGGAATCATATTCAATCCCCGTTATAAAAATATCGTCCCGGCCGATGAGTTTTATCCTCTCGACAGGATTAATTAAGTTTCTGAGCTGTATCTTCATCTTTCGATTCATTGCCGCATACAAGACGGCATTTTGAATTCTTGTCAATGACAGTTCCCGGAGGCGGCTCCTGGCTTTGCACCACGCCGCTACCTTCGACTTCAAATTTGATGTCCTGAAAATCAAGCAGGGCAATGGCGGCTCTCAGATTCATTTTGCTGAAATCGGCCATGACAACGACATCAGCGCTGTCACTTTGTACTGCCACAACGATTCTGCTGTTTCCCGGGGCTTTTCTTCCTGCGGGCGGATATTGCCATATTATTTGTCCTTCGGCCAAATTGCTGACCAATTCGACCCCGCTTCGTGCCGCCATTTCCTTTGCAATAGAAACCTCGTGTCCGATAAAATTAGGAATGCCATTCAATTCCATATTTTCGTTCTGAGCGATCAATTTTTTGGCCGGCTTCAGACATTCGGAATTGGCGATAGTATAGCGTTCAGCTATTTTCTTAAATATTGGCCCTGAAGTATAGCCGCCATAATGGATTGGTTCCGGTTGATTCAGCGTCACGACACCCACAATTTTCGGATCCTTGGCTGGGAAAAAACCAAGAAAAGAGGCAACATATTTGTTCGGTTTGTACCCCCCGGAGACCAGATCCGGAACCTGAGCGGTGCCGGTTTTGCCCGCAATCTGAATAACATCTGATTTCACCTTGGTGGCGGTACCCCTTTGTACGACCCCGATAAGGAATTCGCGAAGCTTTGCCGCGCTCTCCGGTTTAATAACGTTAGAAATCAGCTCCGGATTTGCCTTCTTCAGAGTTCTCCCTTCCACGTCTGTGATTGCCTTAATTACTGCCGGTCGATAAAGGCCGCCGCCATTGGCGACAGCGGCGAGACCCGCGGCCAACTGAAGAGCAGTCACCGAGACCGAATGCCCTATGGCCAGCGCGGCAGTATTATATTCCGACCATTTATTCGGTCTTCCAATCTGCCCCGCCTGTTCCCCGGGAAGGCCGATGAAGTATCTCTGCCCAAATCCGAATTTTCGGGCATTATCATAGAGGTTTTTCCCGCCAAGTCTCAATGCCATCTTGGCGGTGCCGATGTTGCTCGATTTTTCAATAACTTCCTGAAAAGTCAACCAGCCACAGCCATGATCATCGTGCAACACTCGAGGACCGCATTTCCAAGCGCCATTTTCACAGAAAACCCGGTCGCTTGGAGCGGCGAGATTGGCGTTCAGAACGCCCGCGGCGGTGAATACTTTGAATACCGAGCCGGGTTCAAAGACATTGCTTATTGCTCGAAGCTTAACAGCATCGTTGGCTCCGCCAGCGACATAATCCGCCGCCGCCAGTATCTCGCCGGTCCCGCAGTCAAGAAATATGGCGGTCCCCTCCAGAGCCTTATATTCTTCCACTCCTGCTTTGAGTTCTTCCTCGACTATTTCCTGAAAATACCAATCAATGGTGAGCATGATGGACTTACCGGCCGTCGGCTGTACCAGCGGCGCTTCGCGAAGGCGATAGGTATTCCTTTGGCCGTCCCGCAGATACTCCATCTTACCCGAACAACCGGACAGAAGAGTGTCATAGCTGTATTCTATTCCGGATATCCCCTTGCCATCAATATCGGTGCATCCAAGAATCTGTCGTCCTACTTCAAAGAAGGGATATTCACGGCTTAATTCCTTTTTTATATAGAGTCCGGGAATTGTATCTTTCAGAATTTTTTCCGCCAGTTCATCGGGCAGGCGGCGGTCAATCCATTCAAATCTGTTAACCTCGAGAGGAAATTCCCTCCGGAAAAAGCCGGGTTTTTTCTGATAAAGTCTGTCAAGATAGCTATAGATATTTTTTATCTCATTCTGATCCGCAGGTTGGGCGAAAAGCGCATTCTTAATGATATTAATCGCCAAAGGCTTGCCGGTTCGATCATATATTATGCCTCTTTCGGCTGTGATATCCATCCTTCCGGTTGATTGTCTCTTGGCTATATCGCTGTATTCTCTACCGTGAACAATCTGAATATCAACAAGACGATAGACAAGCGTCGCCCATGCGACAGCGCCCATCATACATAGCGCGATTAATCTTTTTTTGCGAATATCAATTTTCATTAGTCTCAATAGTCCCCATCGTATCCGCCCTGCTTTCATTTATGACCGGAAGATTGTCCGCCAGCTTCTTCAGTGACGAGACCACGTTATCAAGCTCCCCTTGCTTCTTAATGGTCGGGGATTTCTTAACGACCAGAGTCAGCATATTTTCTGTACTGGTTCTGGCCATACCCAAATCGCGTGACGCAATCTGCTCCACCCGGCTCACCCGTGAAAGATCCATAATTTCGGCATTTGTCTTTTTTGACAGATCAGTTAATACTTCCCTCTCTTTTTCAAGACCGCCCACTTCTTTCACCAATCCGAGGACATAAACTCTTTGCCATATATGAACGCAGGCGAATAGTACAAAGACAACCACAAACAAGATCGGTAACAGCGCCGGGGAAGAGACCAATTTCTTGGACCAGGATCTTCTAAATTTGTCGGTCGATTGATATCTCTGTAGCGATATTTTCACTTATGATTATCCTATTTTCTCGGCCGCTCTAAGTTTCGCCGACCGCGCTCTTATGTTCGATTCAATTTCTTGACCCGATGGTCTGACTGGCTTTTTTGTTAATATCTTCAATTCCGGTTTCCGCCCACAGGCACAGACCGGCATTCTTGGCGGGCAAATGCACCCTTTTGCCTTTTCCGCCATGAACTGCTTTACGATTCTATCCTCTAATGAATGATATGAAATGACAACCAGACGGCCTCCCTGTCTCAAACTCTTTAGAGTCTGGGGCAAGACCTCATTTAGTTGGTGGAGTTCGTCATTAACTTCTATTCTCAAAGCCTGAAATATTCTGGCCAGCGAGCTATTAAATTCCCTCAAAGGAAGAATCGGCCTGAGAATATCAACCAACTGAAGAGTGGACCTGATAGGCTCTTTTTCCCTTCCCCGGACTATCGCTTTGGCGCACAGTGAGGCTCTTCGTTCCTCGCCATATTTCTTCAGAAGAACGGTCAACTCTTTTGCGGAATATTCATTTACAATTTTCTCGGCGGTCAGCCCGGCCAATACCGAATTCCCCATCCTCATATCAAGCGGGCCGTCCTGAATGAACGAGAATCCGCGTTCAGGAGTGTCTATCTGATAAGATGAAACTCCCAGGTCAAGCAGGAAGCCATCCACCTCATTAAGTTTCATGCGGTCAGCCATTTCTTCCAAAGCGGAAAACTTGATATTCGACAGTTGCAGTCTTTGCGGAATGGATTCAAGATTCCGCTGAGCCGTTTCAATGGCTTTCTCATCCCAGTCAACGCCAACCAAGAGAGCTTCGGGAGAAAGCTCCTGTGATATCCGCTGAAGATGCCCGCCTCCCCCGCAGGTCAAGTCAACATAGATGCCGTCCGGACGGGTCACTAAAAACTTCACCACTTCCTGGACAAGAACCGGGCGATGAAATGGTTCATTCCTTTTGCCATTCGCCGATGTCAAAAAGCCTTTCCGCTACCTCTTCATAACTCTGACCATACTGGTCAAGATATTGCCCATAAATTTGCGGATTCCAGAATTCGATCCAGTGGTAGTTGCCGATGACAAGAATATCCTTGTCCAGCGACGCTTCTTTCTGAAGATGCAATGGGACAAGCAATCTTCCCTGACGGTCAAGCGTGATCAGAACCGCCGCTGAATGAAGCAGGCGGCTGAAGTATCTAAAATCCTTCCTTGTAAAATTGAGCGAACCCAGCCTCTGCTGAATCTGCTCCCACTGCTTTCGGGGATATAGAGCAAGGCAACCGTCAAGCCCTTTGGTAAGTATGAAGTTATCTGGTTCCTGAGCGCCTTCTTGGTACGATGGACGAAATTTAGCAGGAAGAGAAACTCTTCCCTTCTCGTCCATCAGGATATTGAACTGGCCATAAAAGCCATCCACGGGGCATCCTCCACTTTACTCCATTTCCCACCACTATTTTCCTTATTCTGCTATTTTTGAAAGCAGAAGTCAAGCGGAAATTTCAATTTTTCGATGTCTATAAGCTATTAAATACTAAAGAATAACAAAATTTTATTAAACTACCGACGTTAACTGCAATTTATGACGCATGTTTGCTTATCCGGCTGATTTGACTTAATTGAAAAATATCTTAAAATTTCCCACAGGGTAAACCAAGCTTGGGATTGATTAGAGAACCAAAATAAGTATATTTCCCCGCGTGAAAATTTCAGCAATTTGGTTTATAAGGAGAAGTTGATGATGAAAAACGGCAAATTATATTTATTGGCCGCTCTATTTTTGTTGGCCTGTTCCATTGCTCATGCACTTCCCTCTCTGGATGGTAAGGTTGTCGGATTTTATCCCATTACCAATGAGGTATCTTTTTATGGTAATGTCGATGATTTCGGACATAACCGCGGCAAGACTCTTCAGATAATTTCCATAAACAGCTTCAAGATCTGGACCAGTTTCAATTTCGAATTCTGCGGCGATTTCAACTGGAGTATGTCAAATCTGAAAAAGGACCACTACATGGAACTCTCTCTGGTCAAACCAGTAGTTTACAAGATATCGCTTAATTACCAAAGAATAATTTCCAGTTTCGAGAATAAGCCCGTGAATCAGTTCGGGTTACGACTGTCGTTTTGATATGATTCAGGAAGTCCAAAAACTTTGGTTTTTTTGAAATTTTCCTCTCCGGCAGTGGCCGGATCAGGCTTTGCGACTGATTGACAGAGGAATTCGGAAAACATATTTTTTCGTCAACTTTAGACATAATCCCTCCCACCTCTTGGCTTCTTCTATGCCAAGGAGTTTTTTAAATAATTGCCTTCAATATTTTTCGCCGAAAATCCGCTTAAGATAGTATATTGTACATAGGTGCTTATGCTTAGATTTTACTTGCCTTTTCTTGGCCTATTATTAATTGCCGTCGTCCCGATCAGATCTCAAGAAAGAGAGGGGATTCTGTCGAGGTTCAATTTGCCCAAAAAAGCGGCGACTGTGGCTCAGATCAACCCGTCGGCCGTGTCAATTACCCGCCTTCATTATGGAGGCGGCGGAGACTGGTATTGGGGAAGTTCTGCACTGCCGAATCTTCTCAATTTTATCCGGGACAATAGCAATTTCCCCATCGATACCGAGGAGAAAGTTGTTCAGGTCATGGATAATAATCTTTTCCAGTACCCTTTTCTTTTCGCCACCGGACATGGGATAATGAAATTTAACGATGAGGAGAAAGAACGGTTGAGAACGTATCTTGCGGGCGGGGGCTTTTTATTAATCAATGATTCCTACGGTATGGATAAGAATATCCGAAAAGAAATTGCCTCGCTTTTCCCGGAGCGGGAGTTGGTTGAGCTTCCTTTCAACCATCCTATCTACCACAGCTATTATGATTTCCCCAATGGTGTGCCCAAAATCCATGAGCACGACAACAAACCTGCTCAAGGGTTCGGAATGATTCTTAACGGCAGGGTGGTATTGTATTATGATTATGAATCCGATATAGGTGATGGATGGGAGGACCCTCAGGTTCACAATGATCCGCCGGAAAAAAGAGAAGCGGCATTGAAGATGGGGATGAATATACTCGTATATGCTTTGACTCATTGACGCTGAAGGTGAAGTATGGAAGAATTTAAAAAAATAGAAAGCCTTAGGAACCGAATAAACAAAACCCTTCTGAAAGAGAGGGGAATTTTATGTTTTGCTGGGATTCTGGGAATGATTGCCGGCGTATTATCAATAGCTATAATATTATCTCTGCTTGCCAAAATTGTCATTCTTCCGGTCTGGGTAAAAATCATACTTTTGGTCTTTTCCGGCGTTGTTCTTCTATATCTCTTCTGGAAATTTATATTTTTGCGACTTTTGGAGGGCTCGATTGAACACACCGCGCTCAGGCTGGAGAAAAAATTCCCCGAATTAAAGGGAAGACTGATAGCTGCCCTGCAGTTTTCTTCATGGAAAGAAGATGAAGCAAGCGGGCTTTCTTATGACTTGATGGTTGCTACCCTGCTCCAAGCTGAAGAAAAATGCCGGAATCTGAATTTTAGCGAGACCATCTCGGTTTATCCAGTCTGGCGTAATCTTCGCTCCGCGGGAATAGCTGCAGTTGCGGCAGTTCTGCTTCTGCTTATTTTCCCGGGATTATTCAGCCATTCCTATGAAGTTTACTCCCGACCGACAGAGTTAGTAACGCCTCCTTTAGGATACAATCTGTCCAATTATCCGGGAAATATCACTGCAGTCAAATATCGAGATATTGATATTGGCGCCATAATAAAGGGAGACAAATTTCCAGATAAGGCGACTATCTATTACAGATTTCTGGATGGAAACTGGCAAAAAACCGAACTTGAAATGACCAAAGTCAAGAAGGCCGTTTCATCCCTGGGGGATTCCGCGCTTATTCTTACAACTGTCAAGCAGGCCAGACGGCCCATGGACTATTATGTCCGGGCAGGTAGAATAGAGACCCAGACGGCGCATATTGAGGTTGTCGATAGGCCGCGTGTTACCGGAATTAAGCTCTCGCTTTATTACCCCGACTATACCGGCCTCCCACCGATGGTAATTGATGAAAATGATGGCTCCATTTCGGCGGTGATCGGGACAAGAGTGAACATGAAAATCGAAGCCAATCTACCGGTGCAGAAAGCGGAAATGGCGTTCAGTGATTCCTCCCGTTCTCCTTTTGAAATCAATGGTCTCACCGCTGAGCAATCTTTCAAAATTGATAGGGATCGGAATTATATTATTCATCTGGTGGATAATCAGGGTGAGGAAAATCCCGATCCGATCGAGTATCACATAACCGCCGTCCCCGATGAATATCCGGTCATAGAAGTTATCCGTCCGGGAGTTGATATCAATCTGAACGAAGACATGACCGTTCCGCTATTATTGAGGATATCAGACGATTATGGATTCTCTTCACTTGTCCTGAAGTATAATATCTTCGCCAACGGAGAAAAGGGCGAGGATATGGTGGCGGTACTTCATTTCTCCGACAGAATCAAGACGGAGGGGGAGATAAATTTCAACTGGAATTTGGAACCTTTGAATCTTCAGCCCTCCGATTTTGTCCAGTACCATTTCGAGTTGGCCGATAACGACCGAATCAGCGGCCCGAAAGTTACTCTCTCCAGAAACTACATTGCACGGTTTCCGTCTCTGGACGAAATAATTTCCCAAACCGAGCAGGACGAAAACCAGAATATCAATCAGTCTGAAGAATATCTCAAGGCTCATAAAGAGCTGGCGGAGCGGATGAAGAATCTTGCCCGCAAGATTGACCAGGAAAGAAAAGGAACCGATCAGAAGCTCTCATGGCAACATCAAAAGGAGTTGGAAGAAATCGCCAACAAGGAAGAGAAGATTTCCGACCAGATGAAAGAATCGGCCAACAAGATGAATGAGATGATCAAGAAGATGGAAGAGAATAGTCTCACGAGTCGCGAGATTCTTGAGAAACTGATGGAGATTCAAAAGCTTTTTGAAGAGGTTGCCACGCCAGAGATGAAAGAGGCCCGACTGAAACTAATGGAAGCTCTCAAGAATATGGATCCAAAAGAGTTGGAATCTGCTATCAAAGATTTTCAATTATCACAGGAAGAGATGATGAAACGGCTTGAGCGTACTATCGCTCTCTTGAAGAAGATGAAGATAGAGCAGAAAGTAAACGCTCTGACAGAGTTGGCCAAAGAGATTGCCGCCAATCAGGAGAAGATGAACAATAGTGTTTCCGAATCAAAAAAAGAGCAACTTCCTTCACTGGCGACAGGCGAACAGAAAGTAAAAAGCCAACTTGACAATCTTAAAGAGCAGGTTAATGATTTTCGGAAGATGCTGAATGAAATACCGTATAAGAAAGCTGAGGAAGCCGATAAATTCTGCTCGGCCGTGGAGCAAAATGATGCCGGCCAGAATATGGATAATATGTCTCAGCAGTTGTCAGCGAAAGAAAAAGATTCTTCGATGGAAGAGGGGAAAAAAGCCTTGTCCAAACTCCTGGCTCTGCTCGACTCCATGCAAAAAGGTCAATCTAATATGTGCAAAGGGAGCGATAGCGAGATAGCGGACAAGATAAGAGAATCGATTGATGACATAAACTATCTATCGGGAAACGAGGAGATATTAATCGATAAAGCCAGCGGTATGAAGTGGGAATCGGAGGTTCTTCGGGACCTGGCGGCGCAACAGCAGGTTTTGAAAGAATCGGTTGGAGGGTTGGCCAATAAGGTCGCGGAAATGGGGAAGGAATCTCCATTCATTGCCGCCGAATTGGAGGAATTGGTACAGCGGGCGATGGGGAATATGGATCTTTCCATCGACAAATTCAGCGATCGGCGGGGAGCAGAAGGAAAAGGATTTCAGCAGGAGGCGCTTTTCAATCTTAATCGAGCGGCCGTGAGAATGCTCGACGCTCTCGAGGCCCAAAGCAAATGCAATAAGGGCGGTTCCTGTAATAAACCCAATCAAAAATTGAATTCCCTTTGCCAGAAGCAGGATATGCTTAATCAGCAGACGCAGTCTCAATGTCAGAATCCGAAAGATATCTCCCCGAGCAATAAGGAAGGTTTAAGACGTCTTGCCTCCGAGCAGGAGGGAATCAGAAAGTCTCTTCAACAGCTTCAGCAGGAATTCGGCAACGGCAAAGAGGTTTTGGGACGGATTGATGCCATCTCCGATGAGATGAAAAAAATCGTTGAAGAATTAAGCGATGGCCAGGTCGGCCAGGAGACTCTTGAGCGCCAATTGAAAGTATATTCAAGAATGCTTGACGCTTCCAGAACCCTTCAGAGAAAAGATTTCACCGAACAACGCAAAGCTGAAGTGGGAAAGGATATAATCCGCAATTCGCCGGCTGACCTGTCCGGAAATCAATTGGGCGACGGCTTGAATATGGAAGATAAACTGCGCCAATTCATGGATGAAGGCTACCCACCCGAATATGAACAGCATATCAAAGCCTATTTCAAGGCTCTTCTTGAAAAAGCAGATTACGGTTCTCCGACTGACAGCATTTCGGGCAATCAATGATTTCAAAACAGTCTCAATCCCGATTGTTTAGGACTCGATAGGGAATCTTTATCCACAAAAATCAATTGCAGGTTGTCGATAAATGACTCGAGTAATAAGTAAATTTTTCTTCAAAACTATATTAGTATTGTATGTTTTTCTCTTTGCCGCTACCAGCGGTGCAAGTTCTGCTTCTCCGTCAACAGCCGGATCAGGCCTTGTGACTGAAAAATCCGAGCGGGGTCAAGAATTTGCGCAACTTGACAGTAGTGATGTTTACCAAATCGATCAGAATCCCGCGCCTGCTAAGATCACGATTCACGGCAACCAGTCTCCAAATAATAAGACTGATCGGTTGGCTTCAATTAGGCAATTGATTGCTCAGAGAGCGTTTATCAGCGCTATCAATATCCTTGAAAACATTTATGAAAAACAGCCTGATGATAAAGCTGTCATCGAATTGATGCTGGTTTGCTACTCAGAATTGAAAGCTTTTGCGAAGGCGGAAATACTTCTTCAGAGGCAAATTGAAAAAGACCCGTCTGATTTTCCCAATCATTACTTGTTGCTTGAAACTTACTTCAAGATGGGGAATGATTCCCTTGCCAATGCGGAAGTTGACGAAATTCTGAAGAAATTCCCGGATAATAAAGATGTCTTCGGTTCGGTAGTTCGACAGTTGGTCAATTATGGCTCCACTGACCACGCCATGAAATTAATTGAAGACGGCCGGAAAAGATTCAAGCAGAATTATCTATTTTCTATTGAAGCCGCCTCCATTTATGAAACTCGCGGCTCTTATTATGATGCGGTCGTTGAATATTTCAAATCTATTCAGGCCGACACGCTTGCGGCTCGTGATGCCGACCGCAAATTGGGGCAATTAATCAGGGTACAGGGAGCCCCCCCGTTAATCATAAAAGCGTTGAAGAATATCTTGGACACTCTGCCTAATAACGCATACGCCCTGCGGATGTTGGAAGAATCTTATTTGAAAAATAATCAATACGCCGAGGCGTTTGATATCTGCGTCATCCTCGATTCGCTTTCCAAAAGCAAGGGTGGCGAGCTTTTCCAATACCTCCGCCAGTGTCGCGAAAGAAAGCTTTATGATCAGGTAATCAAAACGGCCGAATATGCAAATCAAAAATATGCTCAGAATTGGGCTTTTTCCGAATATAGATTCTATTACGGTGAAGCTCTGGTCGGAATCGGAAAATATCGCGAGGCCTTGACGAATTATGATTACATTATAAAACAGTACCCACAGGTGCGAGACAAAGCAGAGGCTCTTTTTGAAATTGGGAATATCTACCGTTATGATCTTAAGAGCTATGATTCAGCCCGCATATTTTATGATTCTGTCGCCAATACTTTCCAATTTCCGCCTTATCTCTATGAAGCGCCGCTTGAGATAGCTAAACTGCAAATAGTGGAAGGTAAGCTTGATTCTGCCGCCGATATTTTTCAGCGTCTGCGTAGCGGTGAGCCGGACGCGGAAAGGAAGGAATTCATGGATTATAATTTGGCCATGATTCAATTTTATCGCCACCAGTATCGCGAGGCTGATCTTGGTTTCAGAAAACTGATGGCAGAATATCCGCGCGGCTTTTATCTGGATGATGCCCTAATCAACACTCTGGTCATTTCCGATGCCGCGGAATCTTATCCGGAAATTCTCGCCTCCTATGCCGATGCCCTTTTTTATGGGGCTCGCCTTATTCCTGATTCTGTCGAGTCGAAAATGAAATTCATTATAGACCAGGGAGATTCCCCTCTAATCGGGTTAGCATATTACAAATTGTCGCAACATTATATGAATCTTGGCCTCACGGACAGGGCATTGACAACTATCGAAGAAATCGAAAAGACTTTTCCTGAAAATCATTTCTACCCATACTGCCTTAAGCTGAAGGGCGACATTTACTTTGATATGGCCGAAAGGAAAAAAGAGGCCGCCGACATCTATAAGACAATCTTGGAAAAATATGGCGATTTCCCCTTTAATGGCGAGGTCAGGGAGAGACTTCAACAAATTGAAGGGTATCGTCTGCCGGGGTAATTGCTAAAATTCAGCCTTGGCTTTTTCTTTTTCATTCTGTGACATTTTTAATTGCATTTCAAGATTCTCAATCCTTCTAATATATCCCTCCATTTTCTTGGCCTTGATTTTGGTAGTTGTCCTGATTAGAAGCCCAAGAGATACCAACATAAAAAGGACTGAATTGATCTGCCTGAAGATCTCGCCATAATTGAAGATTGTGTCGAGAAAAGCGGCAATGCCCAGCAAAAACAGAAAAGTGCACCAGAAAAACATTTTGCCTCCATTTGACCCGGCGATTGACGCCGCCGGATTAGAAATTTCTTGTGTATCAAATTATATTTCTTATATTTGCGCCTATCGCCAAATCATAAAATTTGGGTGTATAAACATTATCGGCAGAGGAATTCGCAAGCTTTAGGAGGTCATTTGGATATTCAAGGTATCAAGTCTGGAAATGGTTTCGACCGCACAAATGCCATCATCGGCGGAATAGTCTTCTTATTCAGCTTCATTATTTATAGAATGACCGTTGCTCCGACATTCTCTTTTTGGGATTGCGGGGAATTTGTGGCCAGCGCCTATATATTGGGTGTTCCCCACCCCCCCGGATCGCCGTTGTTTATCATAATAGGACGGTTTTTCTCAATGTTGCCAATTGCTTCTGATATATGTTTTCGGATCAATATGATATCAGTTCTCTCTTCTGCCGTCACGGCCCTCTTTGGATATCTGGTTCTTGTCCGCATCATTAAATACTGGTATGAAGGCTCTGAATTTTCCGGCTGGCGAAGAATTATCACCTATACCGGCGCTGTCATAGGCTCGCTTTTTATGGCATTTTCATCCACTAACTGGGGTAATGCTGTCGAAGCGGAGGTTTATGGTCTCTCAATGCTCATAATGACTATTATTTTCTGGCTCATGCTTCAGTATTTTGAAAGCAGGGGCACAAACAAGGCAGAAAGAATCATCATTCTGGCCAGCTATCTGGGAATGCTTGGAGTAGGGATTCATCTTTCTACTTTTCTCATCATGCCGGTTGCCGCCATATTTTTTATTTTAAGAAAGGATGCGCCTCCAAAAGCTTGGTTGGCGCTTTGCGGATTCTTTGTGGCAGAGCTTCTTTTCATTATATTAGCGGCCGACGGGCGAGGAGGATATCAGGCCTTTCTTGGATTAACAATTTTGACTCTGGGTGTTGTGGCCTTTCTGGTCTATCGGCATATTAATTGGCCAATCTTGATTGCGATTGGCGCGTTCTCTCTTGTTATGATGGGATTCTATGAATTCTTCTTTGGCCTTATCGGCGGCGCTATTCTTCTGGTATTAATCGCTTTTCGAGCCAAAGAAACCGACTGGAGATCGGCTCTGCTCGTTCTTCTTGCCGCTGTTATGGGATTCTCTATCCATATCTTTATCCCTATTCGTTCAGATTTACAGCCCCGAATTAACGAGAACAACGTTAGCTATGACCTCAATAAGTTCGCCGATTTCTTTGACAGAAAGCAGTATGGCCGGGAATCAATGGTAGATCGAATGTTTCACAGGCGGGCGGAATGGTCCAATCAATTCGGCCGCCATGCCAATATGGGTTTCTGGAGTTATTTTGAAGAACAGTACAGCCGGCCCGGCGTATTTTTGCCATTATTCTTCATGGGGCTTTTCGGGCTCTGGTTCACCATAAGGAAAAAAATGGAGGTCGGCTTGCCGTTTTTGATCTTACTTATATTAGCCTCGGCGGGGTTGGTCCTATATATGAACTTCGCCGACGGGATCAAATATGATTCCGTGAGCGGCGATGCCTATCAGGAAGTAAGAAATCGTGATTATTTCTTTACTCCGGCTTTTATGTACTTCGGTCTTGCGCTCGGTCTTGGCGCGGCGGCTTTGATGGAGTCGCTCAGGGCCAAGTTATCCAATATAAAATTAGTCCGTTACCAGAAACCGGCCATGATTGCATCGCTGGTATTGATCCTTCTACCGGGGCTTGCGATTTCCGACAATTATTTCCCTAATGACCGATCGCGAAACTACTATCCCTACAACTATGCTTCCAATCTCCTTCAGAGTTGCGGTAAAGATGCCATTCTGTTTACTTCCGGCGATAACGACACCTTCCCCCTTTGGTGCATACAGGAGGTCTATAATTTCAGGAAGGATGTTCGGGTCGTTAATCTTTCTCTATTCAATACGGACTGGTATGTCTATCAGATGAAACATATATATAACGTGCCTATTTCTCTGAGCGATAATCAGATTCTCTGGAATACCTATTCCCTTGACGGCAGGGATATCCAAAGGCCGAAGGAGACCTTTTTTGATCGACCCAGAAAGCGTCGCGCCTATCTTGTCCCGATGGCTTTCGAAAACAGAATTGTGAAATTGCAGGATATGATGGTGGATGAAGTCGTGCTGAATAATAATTGGAAGAACCCGATTTACTTCACCTCCGACCCGTACGCAGAATCGCCCCTCAAACTCAGGGAACATGCTGTAGCTGATGGTTTGGTCTATCGACTTGAAGAAAAACCCCCGGAAAGAAAAATCGATCTTGACGATGGATACCGCCTTTTTACCCATGTCTATAAATTTGACGGGCTCAACGACCCCGCTATTTTCAGAGACGAAAATGCCTCAGGTGTGATGATGAGTCTCGGATTTAACGCTCTGAGAATAGCCGATGAATTCCAGAGGACCGGCCGACAGGAAGAGGCCAAACAATTTATGCTATTTACTGTAGATAAATATCCTGAATTCTTCCAATCCTATATCACGCTATCGCAGATGTACAAAAGAGACGGCGATACGGCCAAAGCCGATGCTATTCTCGCACAGATGGAAAATACGCTGGCTGACCTGCATAGACGAAATCCGTCCAGCCTATTCTATACCCAGGATCTCGGGCTCGCCAAGTATTACCGGGGTAATACCGAGGATGCCCTAAAATTGCTCTGGGAGTCATTTGAGGCCAACCCAAACAACGGGTACGCCTATCGGAAGTTGATGCAGGTCTTATTTGATACCAAGAGATCCACCGAAATTTACAAGGCGACCCAGATGTTCGCCAATTATAAAATTAACCGATCCGATCCATTGGTACAGCAAATTCTCAGAGAATCGGGCAACATGAAGGAATCGCCACAGAATTAGGCGCTATTCGGAATATATTAAAATATTTCCGCCGGGTCAACTTTGGAGATACTGAATCGATATTTGCCGGAGCTTTCTAAAGGAATCTGTTCTGTAAATTCTATTCGATATTTCATGGAAGGGCCAAAAAACTTGGGAAGTTCCGATTGAAGATATTGCAGACTTTCATCGTTGAATTTTTCCCCTTTGACAATTCGGAAGGTTATCTCATCAATCGTTTTCTGCACCAGCTGGGCCTGCGCCACGCCGGGTGTATTGGCAACAAGATAAATGGTCAATGACGCCCCTGATATTATTTTTCGTTCCGGCGTCACGAGAAAATCGGTCACTCGCCCGGCCGCCATTTTCATCAACGGCAAACCCCGTCCACAGGAGCAGTTCTCGCCCGATGGCGCCCCGGCATCTTCTATCTGATATCTTATAAATGGCATTCCATAATTCAGGAGGTCGGTTATAATAATTTTCCCCAATTCACCCGGTTTGACCGGCTTATTTCCCTTAATGAATTCGAGAAGAAAACCATCCGCGCCGATATGCAGGCCGGAATGTTTCTCGCATTCCGAGGCGATCACGCTTGTCTCTCTCGAACCATATCGATCAAAAACCCGGCATTCGAAGATTGATTCTATGAGCGCCCTTTGCCCGGGGTCAAGCAATTCGGCGGAGGTGATAATTGCGTCGGGGCGATGATGGTCCGACGAGTTGGTTTGCTTGAGATATTTGGCGAAAAGATACATAGCATTGGCATAGGCGATGTAGAGCGAGGGCCGATATTTTGTGAGTTGCATTTTGAAATCAGCCAGTTTTTGCGGGGTTATACTCGATGTGTCCAGCACGATTCTTCTGTCCAAGAGAAAATTGCGGACGCGGGCTTTGAGATGTTGCAGTCCCGAAATATCTTCGCGATTTCCCCAGAGAGAGGCGGTTTTGACTCCTATATCCCACCCTGCCCAGCGATTATGGCGAAAGGTGGCCGCCTGGCGTGAAAACAATCTGTCCGCATCTAAATAAAAATGCAAAGGCGAGCCGGTTGATCCCCCCGTCTTGTTTGGCACAAGCATGTCGTTGGGAATATTTTTTGCCTTGAGATAATCCCTATTCTGCTGAATATCTTTTTTGGCGAGTACAGGGAGAATCCGAATATCATCAAGAGAATATAATTTCTCCGGCTTGAATCCGTACTCATCGAAACGCTTTGTATAAAAAGGACAGTTGTTGTAGGCATGCTGAAGCAGTTTTTTCAATCGAATCAGCTGAAGCTCTTTAATCTTGTCGGGATGAAGAAATTGTGCCTTCTCCATCTCAGCCAGATGCTTTAGTGTACTGCTTCTCTCCCGAAAAACGACCAGCGGGAAAATAATATGCTTTGCGAGAGGCTTAATTAGATCCATCATAACAAATTTACCCTTCTTTATACTCCAAGGTTCGGGTCTTCAATATATGCTTGAACCTCCGGATTTCATCAGCAGTGAAGAACCGCATAATATAAAGCACAGCGGGGTAGGATAATCCAATCATAATTTTAATAAATATATTTATCCATATCGATCCTGTCGAAACCAGAAACCCCGAAAAATATATGGCAAAGGCTGTGATGAAGAGGACCGCAATTCTCCGCCACTCCATAGTAATTTTATAAAGTCGATTGGAATAATAGTAAGTCAGGACGACTTTCACTATGAAGCATACCAAGGTGGCGACGGCTGCTCCCCATATAGTATATCTTTTTATCAGGATAAAGTTCAAGATGATGTTAAGAATGCCATTGGTGACATTGACATAGGCAATATATTTCGTCGCCTTCTTCATCATGATGCCTACATTAAAATGATAATGGAATGAGAAAATGATATAGGAAAGGACAATAATCGAGACGACTTTATGCGCATCCCAATAATTCGGGGGCGCCATAAAATGGATGACCTCTTTGGCCAGAAGAGATATCATCAGGCCTACAAATAAACTCAGTGTGCAAAAATATGTAAAAATCCGGGCATAAATTTGCTCTTTGCCCTCTTGGTTGAAAAACTCCATCCGGCGCGGGCTCCATATTTGAATGAATGGTGAAGTTACAAACTGATTAATCAGCGTACCAATCTTATACCCGAGCGAATAGAGCCCCGTCGTAGTCATGTCGGCATATGCCTTGATAAAATATCGATCCGAGGAGTGGACCAAAAAGGCCGAAATATTCGATGGTATGAGCGGAATGCCGAAGATAACCATCTCTTTTAGCAATTTGTAATTGATCCTCAGACCGGTCTGTTTCAAAGTCAACCCGACCATTATGACTGTAAATATTGTAAAGGAAACAAGACTGGAGAGCAAAATGCCATAGACTCCCATCTTGGCGATGACGACGAAATAGATATTCATCCCCAGAGTAACAATGGTCATGGCCACTTTGGTCACCATGTACTGAACTGATTTTTGCTGAACCCTTAGATATGCAAAAACGATCGGCAGGATCATATTCAGGGCGAGCGTGAGAAGCGCTATTACAAAGAAAGAAGAATAGTCGGAAGAATCCAGAATCAGTTTGGCCAATAAGCCGGAAAAGGGAAGTGTAAGCAGGCTGATGAGGGTTATCATCGCTCCATAGCCAACTATGGCGCTGCTTATCACCATTTTCTTATCCGCTTCCTCTTTGTAATCAAAATAAAAACGGCTGACGGCGGACTCCAATCCCATGCCGACCACAAGCGATATGATGCCGGTGGTCATGCTTATCAGTTCCATTATGCCGTAATCGGCCGGGGTTAGAAGCCTCGTATAGACCGGCAACATTATGAAACTGACCAGCTTATCCAAAACATTGGATAGGCCATACGCTATTGAGTGACGGACAATGACTTTCGCTTCTTTTGCGACTGATCCGGACATGATTAATCAACAAATCGGGCGATATTGCCCCATCTTATATTATGTTTTGTTGGATGCTCCATATTTGGTCGCCAATATATCAACTTTATCGTCAAATTCAATCTTTCTTTTGGGGGAGAAAATCATGAGAAGAGAGCGTCTGTATTTTTTGCCCGGACGCATGTCAATTTTCAAAAAGAATTTCCGCCTTATCTGTCGGCGGGCAGGAATTTGCGCGCTATGAAAATAAAGACACAATAATATTCAGTCAAGAATATGATTGCATGATGCAGATAAAGAATTGATTTAGCCGATAATTATACTCATATCCTGCCAGCTATTGAGGACATAGGGAAATTGACGCTCTTCCGCCATTGCATGATTGATATAGACGTTTATCATTTATCAATCACAAACGGGGAATCGGAAATATCCTCGTGCCTTATTTCGTCAGCCGGCTCTTTTCTATTCTCTCCGCGGTAGAGCCGGTTGGCGGCATTATATACGATTCCGTCGGCTTCCCCTATATTCTTATAGCCATGCACGACGCCGGGAGGGATAATTACCGCAACTTGATTCCCTTCACCAACATCGATCTGACATTTCTTCCGAAAGGAAATAGAATCTGAACGATTATCCCACACATATAAGCGAAAGGTTGACGGCCCGATAAAGCAGAAATAATCGGTCTGCCTGGAGTGTTCATGGGGACCTCTGATCATGCCCGGTTTCGTGAGAGAGACATACAACATGACCGGAAAAAGCCCCTTTTCAAGTTCATCCTGACGAAACAGCTCAATCAGCCAGCCGCGCGGGTCGTCCCATCGCTTCAACTCCGTTATGACAACGCCGTCAATTTCAGATTTCATTTTTCAGCTTCTCTCCATGCTCCGCCAAAAACTCTTTCAGCGCTTCTTTGTACTGGCGCATATTATTTAACCCTGCTTTTTTCAGTTTCCCATTTTCCAGTGAAGAGTGTCGGGGGCGCGGCGCCGGGCGGGGATGATCTTCTGTAGCACAGGGGATAATATCAATTGCCATCGATAATTCCTCAAATATACTTTTGGCAAGATTGAACCACGATGATTCCCCTTCCGCCGTGCAATGAATGACCCCTTGAAGGTTAGTACTTATAATAATTTTCGTTTGTTTAGCTATTTCCATAGTCCAGGTTGGATTGCCGATCTGGTCATCGACAATCTCAATCGGCATAATTTCTTTTCCTGTCTTTCTTTCCCGTAATTGCTTATTTCCAAGTTTAATCATGGTCTTGACAAAATTTCTTCCATAAGCCCCATAAACCCATGCTATTCGGAGAATAGAAAAATCGCGTAAATTCGCCTGA
This sequence comes from uncultured Ignavibacteriaceae bacterium, assembly GCA_964498015.1. Taxonomy (GTDB): domain Bacteria; phylum Zixibacteria; class MSB-5A5; order GN15; family PGXB01; genus CAWEZN01. The sequence goes on along the minus strand of CAZCFT010000039.1, from coordinate 2,540 downwards.
ATTCTCTTTTCCCCTTCCAATTTGCTCTTGCCATAAACAGTCATCGGGTTGGGCATATCTTCTTCAATATATGCGGAATCTTTAAGTCCATCAAAAACATAATCAGTCGAATAGTAAATCATTTTGGCTCCGATCTCTCGGCAGGCGCAGGCAATATTTTCTGTTCCGACAGCATTGACCGACATTGCCAATTCCGCATTTGACTCGCAGGCGTCAACATCGGTATAGGCGGCGGTGTGAATCACAACCTGCGGCCTGATTTTTCCAAAATAGGATTGCGCTTTAGAGAAATCTCTGATATCAAAATCCTCGATATCGAAAGCGAAAATTTCATATTCATTAGAAAGCAATCTAATCAGATCGCTTCCCAATTGACCCTTACAGCCGGTTATCAGAGCTTTCCTGCTCACCGTTGGCCTCGCTTATTACATCAAGCAAGTAACTCTTGTAGTCGTTGTCCATCATGTTATCGAGCAGTGCTTGAATCTGCTCGCGATTGATAAAGTTCATCCTGTAGGCAATTTCTTCGACACAGGCGATCTTTTGCCCCTGTCGTCTTTCGATAGTGGAGATAAAATTCCCGGCGTCAAGCATACTTTTACAGGTACCGGTATCGAGCCAGGCGATCCCCCGGCCTAACCTTTCGACCCGCAACTTTCCTCTGTCAAGATAAGCCTTGTTGACATCAGTAATTTCGAGTTCTCCCCGCGGGGATGGCTTTAGGTTCTTGGCAATCTCGACTACACCAGAGTCATAGATATAAAGGCCGGTTACAGCATAGCTTGATTTGGGCTGTTTGGGTTTTTCTTCAATTGAGATGGCCTTACCGGCATTATCAAATTCAATCACCCCATATCGCTGTGGATCTTGAACATAATAGCCAAACACCAGCGCCCCATCGCGAAAATCGCGGGCATGGCGGATAAAATCATACACTCCATAAAATATATTGTCGCCAAGTATGAGTACTACATTCCCGCCTGCGATAAAATCCTCTCCTATTATAAAAGCCTCGGCAATGCCGGTCGGGGACGCCTGCGGCCTATATGAAATATTTAGTCCCAGATGATGTCCGTCGCCGAAGAGATGCTGAAACTGGGGCAAGTCTTTAGGGGTGGAAATAATAAGAATCTCGGTAATCCCAAAAAGCATCAGAGTGGAGAGTGGATAATAAATCATCGGCTTGTCATAGATTGGCAGAAGCTGTTTGCAGGCAACCTGCGTTATCGGATAAAGGCGACTGCCGCTTCCGCCGGCAAGTATTATTCCTTTTTTAACCGTTCTGTCCATCAAGAATCCTCTATCTGCCGGCGTACATCATTTCATAATATCTGAGATACTCGCCGCTCACGCATTTCTCCAGCCATTGGCTATTGTCGATGTACCATTTGATAGTTTTCCGCAACCCATCCTCCAGCTTATATGATGGTTTCCATCCAAGCTCATTGGCGATGAGTGAGGGATCGATAGCGTATCTTCTATCATGCCCCGGACGATCTTTAACAAAGGTAATTAGTTTCTCTCTTGGACCGCCCCCCAGCATCTCATCGAGCAAACGGCATAATAGCCTGACCAATTTAATATTTTCTATTTCACTATGCCCGCCGACATTATATGTTTTCCCCGATTTACCTTCATGAAAAATCAGGTCAAGCGCTCGACAGTGGTCTTCAACATAAAGCCAATCTCGAATATGTTTGCCGTCACCGTACACGGGTAAAGGGAGTCCGGCGCAGGCATTTCGAATCATCAGCGGGATTAGTTTTTCTGGAAATTGATATGGACCATAATTGTTGGAGCAATTTGTTGTCACCGCATCAAGCCCATATGTTTTATGGTAGGCACGGACAAGATGGTCGCTGGAGGCTTTTGAGGCTGAATAGGGAGAGTTCGGATTATAACCGGTCTGTTCAGTGAAATATCCTGTCTCTCCCAGCGAGCCAAAAACCTCATCGGTCGAAACATGATGAAATCGAAATTTCTTCCCCTCTTCAATCCTCTTTCGGGCCAGTTCCAGAAGATTGAAAGTCCCGATGACATTGGTCCGAATAAATTCCGCCGGGCCAACTATCGAGCGGTCCACATGCGATTCCGCCGCCAGATGGATGATGGAATCAATATCATGCTCGGCAAAACATTCCCTAAGAGAATCAAAATCGCAAATATCAATTCTTTCAAATTTATAATTGTCGCTTCTTTCTATAGTAGTGAGATTCAAGAGATTTCCGGCATAGGTTAGGCAATCAATATTCACAAAAAGATATCGTGGATACTTGGGTATCATGTAGAGTAATAAGTTAGAGCCGATAAACCCCGCCCCACCGGTCACCATAATCCGCTTTTCAAATTTATTCAGATCATTCATTGATCTTCATTCGCACTCAATATCATTCTTAAACTGGAGCAATATAAGACTGATTGCCTGCAAACGCAAGACGCATTTTTGACATAAGACAATCGGGGTATCCTATGTGGGTTCGCGCCCTACCTGCTATCGGAAAAATCAATCCCTCTGCCGGTGAGAGTACGCCAGAATTCAG
>CAZCFT010000038.1:0-21476 GCA_964498015.1 uncultured Ignavibacteriaceae bacterium | reverse complement strand
ATTTACTTGACCTTATAGCTCTTTTTAAGCGCCGCAATTTCCGGAATGACGCCGATGACCTTATATCCCAGATAAGCCTCAACATCCTCTACCGTTTTCAAAGAATCATCAAGCAGTTCCGCCAGGAGCGCCGCTCCAACTCCAATCATGAGCCCGAGGACAATCCCCACGACCAGAATTTTGGGGCGATCCGGCCTGACCGGCACAAGAGGTACCTTGGCCGGCTCAACGACATAAAATCTTGTTTCACGAAGAAAAGCCTGCGAAATTTGGGAACCCTCCGATTGCTCCTTAAATCGGTCTCTGAGGTCACGCGCCGCATCTATCTCCCGATTTAGCTGATCCAACTGAGCTTGATATTGCGGGACTGAGCCCATCTTCTCGCTTAAGCCGGTCAGCGCAAGCTTCAGATTATTGGATTTCGAATACAGCACATCAAGCTCGGCTCGCACACTGAATAGTTGGGTCAGCTTGGCTCTTGTGGCGCTGTCATAGTCGCTAAATTGCCGATCCACCAGGTTCTTGTTTTCATTTTCAACATCTCCCATCAGATTATAGAGCTTGGTCCTGGAATTCAGAATCTCAGGATCATTCCACCTATATTTGGGTATCAAGGTCGCCACCGAGACAAGAAGGTCTCGGATATCTGATTTCAGTTTCTTAAGAGTCGCCGATTCACTCAAAACTATCTTCGAGGAAGGAATATTCTCGAGCTTTCCCAAAAGGGTTGTTTCTTCATTCTTTCGGTCTTCGATATCGGAATTAGCGCCCTGGATTTCCGCTTCGACGGCCTTGCGATTGGAATCCGAGACCACCAGCTCATTTACCTGAAACCCCATATATTTTCTTTCAAAATCGGTTTTTTCAGCAATCTTGTCCTGCAAGTCCTTTTCATATTTTTCCAACTGTCCGTAGGTAAAATCCTGGGATTGGCGCACAGAACCCTGTTCCTGTTTCATTTTTTCGGCCATCAGGATTTCGCCCAAATTCTGAGCCATATCTCTGGCCTTAAGAGGGTCTGCAGACAGTACCGAAATTCTCACCTGATCCCAGCCCGCGAAGCTGACCTCGATTCTATTTCGTAAATCTTCAAGGATGAGGTCAAATTTAACCTGCTCGGGTGAAAGATCAGAGCGGGCAGATCGGACGCTTTGGACCTTCTTATTAAGAGAAGGATCATTGTCAAGCTTTAGGTTATCCACCAGCTGTTTGATAAAGGGGGATGAGGTAACCTCATTTTGGAGACTTCTCAGTTCCTCGGTTCGATGGCGTTCGTCGCCGAGAACATTTCCGGCGTCGCCTATCATGCGGCGGAGTTGGTCGGAAAGGCGCACCGAATTGCCCAGCCATATTATTACGGAGGCTTGATATTCGGGAGTAATAAGATACGAACCAACAAAAGAGAAAATGGATACCAGAATCAGAGGGATGACTATCAGCCATTTTCTTTTCCAGGCGACCGTCCATAAATCGCTTAACTCGAATGTTTTCTTGTGTCTATCAGTTTCCATAGTCTCGCGCCTTAAACAAATCTCTGAGAGCGGAGTTCAGCTCTCATTCCAAAAATCGGCAACTCCAATAATTTTATTATAATATGTTGATAGATACTTGCTGTAAATAAAAAAACTCCACGGGTCATTGCCATCCCACAGATATCATGAGGCAACTATTACGAACTCATTTCCTTCAACAGCATCTTATTAACCTTGCCGGATTGATATTTCGGCAGGACTTCAGCAAAATCGACATGCTTGGGTATTTTATGATCGGCCAACTTCGACCTGCAAAAATTTTGAATCTCTTTCCGGTCGGCTTTCATTCCATTTTTGAGAACGATAGTCGCCTTAATCGCCTCCCCGAGGATATCATCTCGAACTCCAAATACGGCCACTTCAGAAACCTTCTCGTTTTCCAGAATGCACTCTTCAACTTCTTTAGCGCTCACCCGATTGCCGCCGGCCTTGATAATTTCTTTTTTGCGCCCAACAATATAAAAATATCCATCATTATCTTTGCGCCCCAGATCCCCAGTATAGAGCCAGCCATTTTTTATCACCTGCTCTTCTCCATCCGGCTGATTCCAATACCCCATCATGACATTATCGCCGGAGACCGCAATTTCACCCGCCTCACCGTCAGGAACTTCATTTCCGTTTTCATCCGCAACTACTATCTTCACGCCCGGAACCGGAATTCCGATCGAACCGATTTTGTCTCTTAGTTTCTCGGGGGGACAGTATGATACACGCGGGGCCGCTTCAGTCTGCCCATACATTATATAAATCTCTTTTTGTGGGAAAGTGTCGATGAGCCTCTTGACTACCTCAGGAGCCATCGCGCCGCCAGCCTGTGTGAAATATCTTAAATGCTCCAATTTTCTGGCGGCGAACGTGGAATTATTCAAAAGTATCATGAAATTGGATGGCACGCCGGAAAATCCTGTAACCTTTTCCTTTTCCATTGTGTCAAGGATGACCTCCGGATATAAGAACCTGTTATCGATGACAAGAGCGCCCCCCGCCAGTATATGCGTCAAGAGGAGTGAATTTCCGTAGATATAATAAAATGGCAAAATCACAATGATACTATCATCCGAAGTCAATCTTAGATATTCTACAGTCGCGATAGTGTTGGAAATCAGATTCCTGTGGGAGAGCATCACCCCTTTGGAAGCGCCGGTGCTTCCTGAAGTATAAAATATAGCGGCCAATTCGTGGGGAGCCGCCGCAGATTCTTTCTGAAGATCATACTGAAGTTTTTCTTGATTTCCATTTCCCGAGAAATCGATCTTTACTGGGGTTATATCGTAAAGAATCTCTCCCAATATTTTTGTTTTGAGGCCGGCAGGGGCCTGCTTCAGGGGCTTATCGGTAATGATACCTTTCAGGCTTAGATTCTTTCCAAGCAATTTGGGAAAGAACCTTTCATATTTGGCCTGCGTGATAAGTAATTCGGCTTGACAATCGGCAAGGACAAAATTCATCTTTTCGGGGTTTAGGGAGTTATCCAATGGCGTTGCCACGTATCCAGCTTTAAATACGGCAAAATAGGCGATCAAATATTCCGGGCTGTTCTCAAATAATATCCCAATTCTGGCGCCGTCTGTCAGCCCAAGGGTCGTCAAATAATCGCCGAGCTTGACTGAAAATTCAAAAAGACTCTTATAATCTACCTTTCGATTGTTATGAACAACGGCGACATTATCGGGATAGACCCGGGCGCTGTTCTGCAGTATATCAAAAATTTTCATTGTTTTCTGGAAAGGGCGGAGAGCGAAAGTTCCAAATCCTTTTGCCCATTGCCGTCCGGGATTTGTCAGGTGATCTTGCGGGAAATGAAATTGGCCAGATTATCAATGGAATCAAGATTGTCAGGCGCCATTTCGTTGTCCTCAATGGTTATTCCAAATTCCGACTCAACAAAAGTCGCCAGTTCCAGAACGCCGGTGGAGTCAATTATTTCTTTCTGCATAAAAGAATCGGAATCAGCCAAATTACTTTTATCTTCGCCAATCAAAAATGTCTCGATAATGAAATTTCTTATTTTGGGCTTGATAGTACTCTGTTCAACAGTCGCCATAATTATCCCTTCAGATTATTAATCTTCTATTTGATTTCCAGCGGCGCCATGCGAAGATATTCGGTGGCTTTGATCTTGCGCTCAATGTTGGCATATCCCCGTTCCACCTGTTCAACAGTCAAATTCAACACTTTCGCCGCCTCGGCCGACGGAACTTTATTCTCCAGGGCAAACCAAAGCATATCCATCCGATAGAAATCCAATCCAAAGAAAAATTCCTCCTGAGTGACATCAGCGCTGTAGGTATCGGTTGTAGGGGTGCGGCCGATAATTTCTTTGGGAACCCCCAGATATTCCGCCAGCTGAAAGACCTGAATCTTGAAGAGATGGGCTATCGGTTTCAAATCAGCGCCGCCGTCGCCATATTTGACAAAAAACCCCTGGTCATGCTCATCTTTGTTGCCGGTCCCCACTACCGCCCAGTTGCGCTTCTCCGCATGATAGTACAGCGTGGCCATCCGCAATCTTTGTTTCAAATTAGAGGCCGCCACGACCTGAAGATAGGCGGATAGGGGCATTCTTTTGGATTTGGTCTGTCCTTTATCATCTTCAATGACCAGAGTGAAAAAATTGAATGTTTCTTTTTCAAGGATATTGGTCGGTATGGTTATCTTGGACTTATGACGCGCGGGATCGTATTCGGGAAAAATCTGCCGCATCGCTTCGTCGCGCCGCGGATAGCACCCCATACCTTCCAGGCCGCCGGTGATTTTCTCAACAATGGTTTCAAATCCAAATTTCCGAGCAAGTAATTCGGCCAGAATTTTGCTCTCGCCCGATGAATCTTTCTCCGGCATCATAATTCCCAGAGCTTTATCAGGCCCGAGCGCTCTGGCGCACAGGGCGGCTGTCACTGAGGAATCAATCCCCCCTGAGACACCTATCACAGCCCCCCCCTTTTTGAGAGTGACCCGAATTTGCCGCAGGATGGTCTGGCATAAATCCTCTGTCACCTTGGCGGCATCAATGACAAGACTATCTTTGCTAAATTTCAATTTTGACACCCTTCAAATTAATTATGGCAGTTCTTGCGCAAAAATCTCTGCCGAAATTAAGCAATTTTTCTGTTCGACACAATGACGAAATTAATGTTGATTTCCCCGCCTCCAATGAGAATACATTTTCCAATAACATCTAACATCAAGTATTATATCGGATTAAGTGGCTTTGACTTGAGTGAGAAAAAACCTTCCAAAGAGTCCAAATGAGAGAAATTTTGGGCGTGAAAGCAGGCCGTATCCGAAAGTCACAGCGGCGCTCTGCAAATCCGGAAATCACTCAATTTGGGCACTTAGGGGCAGGTCCATTCTTGTACAAATAATTTATCTCATAAGTTATATCGAGAATATTGAGATTCATGTCGCCATTGGCATCGCCGACCGCAACAAGCGGTATGGGCTCTGGACCGCCTTTATAGATATAATTAATCAGATACGTAATATCGAGAGCATTGATTCCGCCGCTGTTGTTGGCATCGCCCAAAAGTGGCGGGAATGTATCAATTGCAATCTGGACATAGGCATGCAGAATCGTATCCGGCTGGGGACAAGGATGAACAATGTCCGAAGCGCAAAGCTCGAGCAACATGGTCGTGCCGGTGTCGAGACAAAGCGGGATAAAGGTCCACTCCCCGGTCACTGAATCGATCTGGCCCGGGCCGGAGACGATATGATACTCAATTTCGTCTGGAGGAATATTGGGGTCATGGGCATAAAAAGTATATTGAAATCCGCCAAAACAAGTATTGATTAGTCGAATCGGAAGTGAATCAAACACCGGCGCCAAATTGGGCAGGGCGGCAATTGAAAGATCAACATGTTGCGCCCAAAAACCTGAGGCTGAAGCATAGGCAAAGATCGGCTTCGGGAGAGAACCGACAACAATTTCAAATAAATCAGATAATCCAGAATCTATTAGCGCAAAATTCGAATCGTCTGCCTGCGAAATAAATATTTTCAGAGAGTCTCCCATTGAGTACCCCCACGCTAAATTCGAATCCAGCCCCGATAATGCTTTCAGTCTGATCCATCCCGTGTCAAGATTTGGGGCATAGAAGCAAAGATGCAGGGCGGAAACTGAATCTTCAAAAAGAGTGCGGACGATAAGTGACGAGTCCGTTTCGGCGATTCCCAATATCCCCTTGAAACTCTCAGTCGTCATCGGCGGATAAAATGGCCAGGTCTGCAGTTTCCCCTGTATAACGCGGTCGAGATATACGAAATCTTCAACTGTCACCGGGATATTGTCGCTCTTTACATCCGAAGCTTTAATCTGTCCGTCGATGCTAATTGTAAAAGCTGATAATCCCTTAAAGAAGTAATCGGCAAAAAGCGCCGCATCGGCAATTTCGTAATTAATTCCGTCTAAATTGATATCGCCTATTGCGAGAAACACCGGGGTGCAGGCGCTCTGGATGGTCCCGATTCCACCGTTCTTAAAATTGATAAATCTCTTTGCCGGGTTGGGGTATGAAGTGTCAATACAGCTTTGTGGGGCCCCGTAATATGACGCCACAGTGTGAGAGGTTTGAGTTATGTCTATGCCCTGAAAGTCCCTTACGGTGTCGGAAATGCCCAATCTTTCTATAATTCCATCAGGGTAACTTATGGCATTGTCTCCACAATCCATCCAGAAGAACCGAATCGGAGCAAAACTGCACAGAACGGCAGTATCTGTCTTCACCCGAAAATTGATTGTAAATAGCGCCGTTCCGTCTGTTATATGTTCCTCAAGCGGATGATGTGGGCCATTGATGATTTCGGCCAGGCTTACGAAACGAAGCATCCCTTCCGGACAATTACCGGTGCAACTTCCCACCGCGGCGTGATCGGTGAAATATTCCCATTCGTAAATCCCCGGAATATCATAAAGAATGCCCGGGTTGACATTCAAAAAAGTGAGCATAGTTGTGTCATATCCAAGCGTAAAATCATACCCATGAATCTCCTCCGAACCGGCGGCCTTTACCATGGGGATCGAAATAGTGTCGCCGAGCCCAGCGGTACCAAATGAAGAGACCTCAATTTTGAAGGGAGTTTGGGCCTTTGCTACGGAATGGCCTGCAAAAAATATAAGGCCTGACAAAATCGAGCAAATAAGAAAAGGTTTTAAGGAATCGATGAGGCGGGGCATTACATCCTCCTAAGAATTTCAGGTTGGCGGCTACTAATTCAATTCCTTAACGAAGCATCAATAATGGGCGCCTTTGAGGCGTGCCGGAGCTTTTCTCCTTGCACTATTGCATATAGTATGTATCGAGTTTAATTATAAAAACTAAACGACTCAGTGTCAAGGAAAAAACGGATTATTTGGCCATGGGACCATTTTGTTGTTCCGCTATAACGAAAATTGTTTTGGTAAATCCGGCTATTGACGGAGACGATCTCCAGATAAGATTTGGTCATTATCTATATCTATCGCACTGAAACCATTTGCCACAGGATTTGTAAACTGATATATTAGTTCAACTTGAGAATTGAGTGACAAATGCAATTATGATGCATTTATCCCCTCGCTGATTGGCGAGGTTTGACCCAACTCTTAAGCAGGAGAAAAATAATGCGTGCACTTGTAACCGGTATCACAGGCCAAGATGGTTCCTATCTTGCCGAATTCTTGCTTGGAAAAGGATATGAAGTTTTCGGAATGGTTCGTCGGTCATCGACCGAGACTTTTGGCCGGATTGAACATATTAGAAGCAAGCTAAAATTGCTTCAGGCCGACTTGTTGGACCAGCTTTCGATTATAAGTATTATCGAAGAGGTCAAACCTGATGAAATCTATAATCTTGCGGCTCAATCATTTGTGCCGACTTCATGGAACCAGCCAGTACTGACTGGCGAATTTGACGCGCTGGGAGTCACAAAAATTCTTGAAGGGATCCGCCTGCTGAACAAAAATATCAGATTCTATCAGGCTTCGTCGTCGGAAATGTTTGGCAAAGTCAGGCAGGTCCCCCAGAATGAAGAGACTCCATTTTATCCCAGGTCGCCTTATGGAGTGGCCAAAGCCTACGGGCATTTTATAACAATCAATTATCGCGAAAGCTATGGCATACACGCTAACTCCGGAATACTTTTTAATCATGAATCCCCCCGTCGCGGGCTGGAGTTTGTGACCCGAAAAATCACCGATGGCGCCGTTCGGATTAAGTTGGGGTTGGCCGAAAAATTGGCCCTTGGGAATCTTGACGCCGAGCGCGACTGGGGATTTGCCGGCGACTATGTCAGAGCCATGTGGCTGATGCTTCAGGAGGAAGAGCCCGGAACTTATGTTATTGCCACCGGAGAAAGCCATTCTGTTCGAAACTTTGTGAAATCAGCTTTTGGTCATCTGAATCTTGACTACCATGATTATGTGGTCACTGACCCCCGCTTGGTGCGTCCTGCTGAGGTTGACCACCTTCTGGGAAATGCTTCTAAAGCCAAGAAGGAATTGGGCTGGGAACCGGAGGTAAATTTTGAGGGCCTGATCAAAATGATGGTTGAAGCCGATCTGGAAAGACTGCGTGGCAAGAAAAAATAAAGCAATAATATCCGGAATTGCGGGATTTGCAGGTTCTTATCTGGCCGAGTTGCTCTTATCTGAGTCTTTCCAGGTATTTGGAATCATCGCCCCGGGGGAGCGGACGGACAATGTCGATCATTTACTCAGAGAGATCGAAACTCAAGAAATTGATATAGTTGACCGACAAGGAATCGGCGGATTTATAAATAAAATAAGACCAGATTATATTTTTCATCTGGCGGCTATGGCCTCAGTAGGACAATCAATCCAAAATGAGAGACTAACCTATCATGTCAATGTTTTTGGAAGTCTCAATATTCTGGAATCGGCGGTATTGATGGGTAAACAGCTTAAGAAAATAGTCATGATTAGCTCCGCGGATTGCTATGGTATTTTCATGCCTCCCGGCAAAATATTGAAAGAAAATCAGCCGCTTAATCCGATTTCGCCGTATGGCATTTCTAAAGCTATGATGGAAAATTTGACAAACTATTACATTCGGCAATATAAGCTTCCTGCCGTGATTGCCCGTAGTTTCAATCATACCGGGCCGAGGCAAAGTGATTTTTTTGTGACGCCATCATTTTGCAGGCAGATCTCCATGATTGAGAATGGAAAGATGAACCCCGAAATCCATGTCGGTGACCTTTCTGCAAAAAGAGACCTCTCTGATGTCCGGGATATTGTGCAGGGATATTATCTTCTGGCGGACAAGGGAAAGGCCGGGGAGGCATATCAATTATCTTCCGGCAAAGCGGTGTCAATTAGGGAAGTGTTGGATATTCTTTTGGCTCTCTCTCCAGCCGACATAAAAGTGCAAATTGATAAAAATCTTCTGAGAAAATCCGATATTCCAATATTGAGAGGAAATAGCAATAAAGCTCGTAAGGAGTTGGGCTGGATTAGTCGGTATAAGCTTGAAAAAACACTAAAAGATACTCTCCAATACTGGAGAGATAAAGTTGGACAATAGATTTCAAAAATGAGCTGGAGGCTCATAGAGGTGTAATATGATAAAGGATTTGATGAAAAAAATTGAAAACCGAACGGCCAAGGTAGGCATTATCGGCCTGGGTTATGTCGGTCTGCCTCTGGCCGTGGAATTCGGCGAGAAGGGATTTACGGTAATAGGGTTTGATATTTCTGAACCCAAGGTTAATTTGATAAATTCCGGTAAGTCGGATATTGATGATGTTCCGGACGATCGAGTGGCCAGTCTGCTCAAGGATGGAAAGCTCATAGCGACTGCCGATCCAAAGCTTTTGAAACAAGTCGATACCGTCTCGATATGTGTCCCGACTCCTCTTTCCAAGACCAAAGACCCTGATGTCAGCTATATACTGGCGGCGGTAGAGTGGGTAAAAAACTATATTCATAAAGACATGCTTGTGATCTTGGAATCAACTACATATCCGGGGACGACCGAGGATTTAATATTGCCTATACTGGAGAAAACCGGCTTGAAAGTCGGCAAGGATTTCTTCCTTGCATTCTCTCCGGAAAGAGTTGATCCCGGTAATTCCAAATTCGCCACCAACAATACTCCCCGCGTCGTCGGCGGCATTACTCCCAATTGCACTAAGGCCGCCAAAGCCTTTTATGAAACAGTGGTCGATTCCGTATATCCACTTTCGTCAACCAAAGCCGCCGAAATGGTGAAATTGTTAGAGAATACATTCCGCTCCGTCAATATCGGTTTGGTCAATGAAGTGGCCCTGATGTGCGATCGGCTTAAACTAAACGCTTGGGAAATTATTGATGCCGCCTCTACCAAACCGTTTGGGTTTATGCCGTTCTATCCCGGACCCGGATTGGGCGGTCATTGTATCCCGATTGACCCGCATTATCTGTCATGGAAGCTCAAAAGCTTAAATTACTATGCTCGTTTCATCGAGCTGGCCGGCGACATCAATTCGCACATGCCGGAATATGTAATAGATAGGATTAGGCGGATACTGAATGACAAGGAAAGGGCTATCAAAAATTCGGCGATATTGGTTCTCGGCGCGACGTATAAAAGAGATATCAAAGACCTGCGCGAATCGCCTGCCTTGGATGTTCTCAAGCTTCTCGAGGGAGAGGGAGCGAAAGTATATTATAATGACCCTCACGCATCGCGGATAATATGGAACGGTGGATACCTTCACTCAACTAAACTGACGCCGGCCCTTATGAAGAACATTGACCTGACTGTAATTGTCACCGACCATACAGCTTATGATTATCAATGGATTGTGGATCATTCAAAAATAATCTTTGATACCCGTAACGCGACCAAAAAGGTACGCACGGGAAGAGAAAAGATACATCTGCTGTAATTAATCGCGACGATCACAGCGCCGAAACAGCCCAGTTCAGCCGGGAAATAAGATCATCAACAGATTGGCAATTATGGAAATATGAAGATTTCTGGAATTTTCCCGAATGTCGTCTCTATATATTAAGTATGATCCTATTTGGGTTATGTGTCCTCTTCCGATTTATTGAATATTAGTATATTAGACAAGCAATTGAATCCCATGTTTTTTCCTTTTCCCGCTTGACGAAGGCGGATTTTTGAATATATTGAATCCTTCAAAATTTAGGATAAGGAAAAGAACATGAAACGGACATATCAGCCATCGAACCGGAAAAAATTGAACGACCATGGTTTTCGTAAAAGGATGGCTACTCGGGATGGGCGCAAGGTTTTGGCGCGCCGTCGGGCCAAGGGGAGAAAAAGACTGACCGTCTCGGTCAAAAAAAGAAAATAGCTTGCCTCGTCATACCATAAAAAGCAGGAAAATGATACAGGCTTTGCTAAAGTCCGGAAAAAGATTCAACGCCTCCAATTTGACCGTTTATCGGGATGAATCTCTATCCCCTTCGACAGGGATATATCAGGTAGCCTTTCTTGTTGGCTCCCGCGCCGGTAATGCAGTGACCAGAAACCGTATCAAACGTTGGATGCGAGAGGATTTCAGGATGCTTCAGGACAAAGACAAAATCGATGGTGGATTTATCGTGCGATTTAAGGGAAACGGCGGCGAAATTGATCATCCTATGCTTTCCAAGGAACTGGAAATGATTTATAAATCGATAAATATCAATGAATAATAAAAAAATCCCTTTATTCAGCTACCCGTTCTTGCTGATTATTCTGATTTATAGATATACCCTTTCCCCCTTTATTGGCGGGCAATGCCGCTTTTATCCCACCTGCTCTCATTATGCTGAAGAGGCTTTCAAGGAATATGGAGCTCTCAGAGGCCTGATAATGTCTATGAGAAGAATATTTCGATGTCACCCCTGGCACAAGGGGGGATATGATCCGGTACCAACAAGGAATTTGGATTAAGGGAGTTCAGGTTGAATTTTGGATAAAAAGACAATTATTCTGGTAGTCGCTTTGGGCCTCTTGGTCATCTTCTGGATGCCTATTATGACCACCCTGGGCCTTATGAAGGCGCCTGCGCCGCAGCCACAAAGAACTACCGCGGATTCTTCACAAGTTGCGCAAGAAGCAAACAAAATTTCTGCCACCCAAGATTCAACTGCCGCGCCTATTGCCGCATCGAAAGTCGCTCATAGTGATACCACGTCCGCCAGCCAAGCAGAGAATATTGTTGAGGATTCCATTATCGTTGAAACGGAAGCCTGGATTGTTACCCTTTCAAATTATGGCGGCGGACCGGTTTCTCACAAGCTGAAGAATTATAAATACCTTGATGGTAATCTGATTGAAATGCTGCCATCTTGCCAAAAGGCGACACCGGAATTGGACTTCAACGCATTGAAAGTCAATGCAGGCAAAATCACTTATCAGGCTTCATTAGCAAAGGGAAAATACATAGTTGGTTCCACACCGCTGGAGCTTGCCTATACATATAAGGGAGAAGGCGGCGGGACTTTAATCAAGAAGTACCGCTTTTATAATAATAAATATCAATATGATTTAATAATCGAAGTGATCGATCGCGCCAGCTTGGGAATTGAGCGCGAGTATTCGCTGGAATGGAATAATCCGCTCGAACCGACTGAACTAAGGCTGTATGATGACTACAACGCCATGTGGGCGATGGGGCACATGGGCGGCGAGCGGATCAAATTCGACGATTACACAGACAACAAATATAGTATTTCATTGAGCGGCTCTACTAACTGGATCGCCACTCGCTCCAAGTATTTTGCCTCGATTCTTGTCCCCCGTTCCCAACTGGCTTCCGGCGCCAAGTCCTCCGGTGTCAAAGAGAAACTGGTTACCCCGCATGAGACAGTGCAAAAAAGGAATATCACAATCGGGCTTATGATGGAGATCCCGTCCGGCGATAAATTAGTCGACAGCTTCTCGGTGTTTGTCGGGCCGATGGATTACGATATCTTGAAATCATTCGATAATACTGTTGTGGATATATTTGATATCGGAACCACTCCGGTCGTGGGATGGATAATAAAGATCTTCGCCATCCCAATCATGTGGATTCTCCCGCGGATGTATGCCGTTATCCCCAATTATGGTTTTGTTATCATGATTTTCGCCCTTATAATTAAGCTTATAACTCTGCCGCTCTCAAAGAAGACTGTCAAGTCTATGATGGCGATGAAAGAGCTACAGCCCAAAATGGAGGAGCTTAAAAAAAAGCATAAGAATAATCCCCAGGCGCTTAATAAAGAAATGATGAAGCTTTATAAAGATATGGGGATTAACCCCTTTTCCGGATGCTTGCCTTATCTTCCGCAACTGCCTCTTTTCTTTGCCCTTTTTGCCGTATTCAGCTCCACTATTCTTCTCCGTCAAGCCCCTTTTCTGTTCTGGTGGAATGACCTCTCTCGCGGCGCGCTGTCGCTTACTGATCCTTACATAATTCTGGTAGCGCTAATGATGATATTGATGTTTGTCCAGCAGAAGATGACCATGACCGACCCAAAGAATAAAATGCTGATATATCTTATGCCGGTCATGATGGGATTTTTCTTTTATAAGGCCTCCGCCGGTTTGGTGCTGTACTGGACAAGTTTTTCACTATTTTCTTTTATCGAGCAGTTGGTTTTCAAACCGAAGAAACTGGCTCCTTTTCCCGAAATAAAGTCATAAATATCTCTTTCCTCTCTCCTTAATACAGACTCGTTCTGAAGCCTATTTCTATTCTCAAACACTTGCGGCATTCGGCGAAATACAATATTTTGATCTTATGATTTATTCTGACAAGTCCGGAGGATTTCGATATCAAATTCTCCAATGACGATACCATCGCGGCGATAATCACGCCTCCCGGTGAGGGCGGAATCGGCGCCATTCGGATAGCCGGACCGGACTCTCCCAAAATTGTCTCCAAAATATTCCGCCCTGCCCATGCAGATTTTACAAAGCATACCCCTTTTCATTTGTACTATGGTCATATAGTGGACACACAAGGCCATATTATTGATGAGGTTACGCTCGTGGAAATGCCGGAAGGGCAGTCTTATTCAGGACAGCGACAGGCGGAAATTTTTTGTCATGGAGGCCAATATGTCCTAAAAAGAATTCTCGCTGAAATTTTTAATCATGGCCCCCGCCCGGCTGAGCCAGGGGAATTTACCCGTCGGGCCTTTCTTGCCGGTCGAATCGATCTGGCCCGCGCTGAAGCGGTAGCAGATCTGATCGCTTCAAAAACCGAATTCTCTTACAATTCAGCGAAGAATAATCTGATAGGCAAGCTTTCCGGACAAATTGAGATGATTCGAAATAGAGTTATCGAATTGCTGGCCGAAATTGAAGCGAACATTGACCATCCTGAAGAGGATATTGAGTCTTCAGATCAAAATATAATGACAAATGAACTTTCTCAAATAATCAATGAAATCGGTGAACTTGCCGATTCATACAGGTCGGGCAGAATCATTAGAGAAGGATTCAAGATTGCCATCGCCGGTAGGCCTAATGCCGGGAAATCGTCATTATTTAATTTATTGCTCAATCAGAACAGGGCTATCGTTGCCCCTATACCGGGAACGACACGCGATTACCTTACCGAATGGATTGACCTTGATGGAATTGCTGTCTCAATTACTGATACCGCAGGCCTTAGAAAATCTAATGGCATTATTGAGCGGGCAGGGCAAAAATCGGCTACAGACATAATGAACAACTCCGACCTCATTTTATGGATGGTTGATATCACCCGAGGAAGCTGGAAACGAGATTTGAAAAAGGACTTGACTAAGATTCCAAATAGAGTTAAGATATTGTTATTCAACAAGATTGATAAATGTGAAAAAATAAATTTATTGAACATCGGTCGAATTGATGACAGACTGGAGGGCGTCAAATTTTCCTGTGTTACAAAGGCTGGCTTTCGGGAACTCAGAAAAGAGATGATATCTCACATCAACTGTCAGATGCCGGATCTGACCGATGCCCTCGTAATCACTTCTGAGCGCCACAAGAAAAAATTTAACAATGCCCTAAAATATCTGAAAAGGGCGATAGCTGGCTTCAAGCGGAATGATACGCCTGAACTGATTTCTTTTGAAATTCGGCTGGGCATAAATGAAATTGACGAGATAACGGGAAGAGTATATAATGAAGATATACTTGACAGCATATTTTCTCGATTTTGTATAGGCAAGTAAGTATTGTTTGACGTGAAACATTTTGATTTTGACATAGTAGTCATTGGCGGCGGGCACGCCGGAGTTGAGGCGGCGCTGGCGGCTTCAAGAATGGGCAAGACGGTTGGACTGGTGACAATGGACCGAACGAAATTAGCCTTAATGTCCTGCAATCCGGCCATTGGTGGGATTGGCAAGTCCCATATCGTCAAAGAAGTTGACGCTCTTGGCGGTTTGATGGGCAGAGCCATCGATGCCACTGGCATTCAATTCCGAAGGCTGAATCTTTCTCGGGGCCCGGCAGTCTGGTCAACCCGGGCTCAAGCGGATAGAATTGCCTACAATTCATTTGTCCGTAAATTCGTTGGCAATGACCCACGAATAACAGTCATAGAAGCAACCGCTGAAAATCTCTTGACTGAAGATATCAAAGTAATTGGGATAAAGACTGATTCTGGAAAAGAAATTTCAGCCAGAGCAATTATTATATGTTCTGGGACTTTTCTTGGAGGCCTGATTCATATCGGCGAAAGGCAAGTCGCTGAAGGGCGTTATGGAGAAAAGGCAGTTTATAAGCTTAGTGAATCTCTTCAATCACTCGGACTCGAATTAGGCAGGTTGAAAACGGGGACCCCGCCGCGGCTGGATGGGAAGACCATAAACTTTCAAAAATGCGAAATGCAGGTTGGCGAAAATCCAGCTCCATTTTTTTCTTATAGAACCGGAAGGCATAAAATTGAGCAGACCGCTTGCTACCTTACTTACACAACCGAGGCAACGAAAGAAATTATCAGCCGAAATCTGCATCATTCACCCATGTTTTCAGGCCAGATTAAATCACGAGGTCCTCGATATTGCCCGTCAATTGAAGACAAAATATTTAGATTCAGCGATAAGCCCCGCCATCAGATATTCTTAGAACCGGAAGGAAACGGAACGAATGAAATCTACCCTAATGGTTTTTCCACCTCTTTGCCTGAAGATATACAGAGAGAGGGTAT
The DNA here is from genome assembly GCA_964498015.1 of uncultured Ignavibacteriaceae bacterium. Lineage (GTDB taxonomy): Bacteria > Zixibacteria > MSB-5A5 > GN15 > PGXB01 > CAWEZN01. The sequence continues at coordinate 5,817 of CAZCFT010000038.1, read as the reverse complement.
CAGAACAATAATTGGTCTTGAAAATGCCAAAATCACAAGGCCCGGGTACGCCGTCGAGTATGATTACCTTCCGGCACACCAAATCAAATCCTCGTTAGAGACAAGAAAAATCGAAAATCTATTCTTAGCAGGCCAGATAAATGGAACTTCCGGATATGAAGAAGCGGCAGGTCAAGGGATTATGGCAGGAATTAATGCAGTCTTGAAGATTGAAAAAGAGCCTCCTTTCATTCTGGATCGAACCGAAGCTTATATTGGCGTAATGATTGACGATTTAATAACTCATTCTACCACTGAACCTTATCGAATGTTTACCTCTCGCGCTGAATATCGATTAGCGCTCAGAGAGGACAATGTGCGTGATCGACTATTTAAATATGCCCAAAAATATGGGCTCATATCTTCTGAAGATTATCTGGAATTTGAATCTCTCCGGATGGAAACGGCGACACAGATTTCAATACTTCGGAAGACGACTATCCCTATTGGAAAATTAGATGGCCTTTCAAAGCATTTTATCAAAAAAGACGCAATAACTTTGCATGACCTTTTGAAGATCCCGGGAATCTCATTCCACGATATTAGACCGTATCTTAGTGATCAACAAAAAAATGGTCCCACTGATGAACTATTGGAAAGGGCGGCTATATCTATCAAATATGAAGGGTATATCAAGAAGCAGGACAGGGAAATAGAAAAATTCAAAAAAATGGAAAGCGAAATCATATCTCAGGGGATCGAATATCGGTCCATGACCGGCTTGCGTAACGAAGCTAAAGAGAAATTCAGTCATTTTCGCCCAAGTTCGCTTGGGCAAGCGAGCCGCATTGAAGGTATCACAACTGGCGATCTGGCAGTTTTGGCGATTTATTTGAAAAAACATAAGTCTTATCGGCTTAGTGATTATTAATCAGAAAAAATGTCTGATTCGGACCAGAAAATTCCGCTGTTTTATTCTCAGAAACTCATTGCCAAATATGAACATAATGGCAATATAAGCTCATTTCTGAACCAAATCATCAAACATAATGAAAAAGTTAATCTTGTTTCACGTGAAACAAATTTAGGCGGTCTTGTTAATTTGGCCGCAGAGAGCTTAGTCCCATTTGAATTTTTTCCAATTCCCACAGGAAAGATATTCGATATCGGCCCCGGAGGCGGGTTTCCCTCCATAATAATAATGCTCGCCTTCCCTAATCTGGACGGCCTGCTATTCGAGCGAACCGGCAAGAAAGCGCATTTCCTTGAATTGATAATAAAAGAATTTGGTCTATCTGCCCTTGTCATAGGCGATGATTTTCTTCAGGCCTCTCGAAATATCCCAAAAAGTGACTTTGACTTTGGCTTCATGAAATATGTAAGCCTCGACCGGAAATTATTGAAAGGAGCTCTAAAGCTTCTGAAAAATGATGGAAGGTTTATATATTATTCAAGATTGGACAGTTCTCTGGTGAAAAAGGACTTGCATTCAAGCATCGAATCACACAGTTATTATCTAAATGTTTGCGAAGTAGTTCGGACTCTCGTTGCATTTTCGCCCAAAAGGTGAGATTTCCCTTGCAGACTGCAAATAAACAGTATAGTCTGCAAGGTGAGACTTAAGTGTATAACAGTTTATTACTGAGGTAATTGTGGCGAGAGTCATGGCAGTGGCCAATCAAAAGGGAGGGGTGGGAAAAACCACTACGGCGGTCAATCTTTCCTCCTGTCTGGCCGTGGCGGAAAAAAAGACTTTACTGGTTGACATTGATCCGCAGGCCAACAGCACCTCCGGAATTGGACTCGATAAGACAAAATTGGAATCATCGGTCTATGATGTCCTTATCGGTAGGAAAAATATGGCCGACGTGATATTGCCCACCGATTTGACCCATTTAAATATGGCGCCATCTTCCATATCGTTGGTCGGCGCTGAGGTGGAGATGGTGGGGATGTTGTCTCGCGAGAAAGTGCTATCCTTTGCCCTGACGGGTATAGTGGATAAATATGACTATGTTATCATCGACTGTCCGCCGTCTCTCGGACTTCTTACAATCAATGCTCTTACCGCCGCGAATTCGGTCATCATTCCGATACAGTGTGAGTACTATGCGCTCGAAGGACTGGGACAATTGATTCATACCATACAACTGGTGCAGAAAAATCTGAACCCATCTCTCGAAATCGAGGGAGTGCTTCTGACAATGTACGATGGCCGCCTGAATCTGTCCCGTCAGGTGGCCGATGAGGCCCGCAAATTTTTCAGCAATCGCGTCTATAGTACAGTTATTAATCGCAACGTAAGATTGTCCGAGGCGCCAAGTTTCGGGAAACCAATCATAATGTATGATATTCTGTCAACCGGGGCCGAGAACTATATGGCGCTGGCCAAGGAGGTGCTGAATCGATGAGCGGCAAAATCGTTTTGGGAAAAGGGCTGGAGGCCCTGATCCCGACCGGTGATGAGACCGGATCCCTTTCCGGTGCATATCGTACTATTCCTCTGGATATGATTCTTCCTAATCCGATGCAACCGCGTCGCCAATTTGACGACAGCGGTCTGGCGGAGTTAGCCGAGTCATTTAAGAGTCAGGGAATTCTGCAACCGATTATAGTAAAAAGCAAGGACCACGGATATATCTTGATTGCCGGCGAAAGGCGGTACCGCGCCGCCCGGCTGGCCGGTCTGGACAAGATTCCCGCTATAGTACAAGATGAAAAAGAAGACTCCGATATGCTTCAGATGGCTCTGGTCGAAAATCTTCAAAGGCAGAATCTCAATCCTATGGAGACGGCAGAGGCATTTCGCCGCCTGATGGACGATGCCGGCATGACCCAGAATCAATTGGCCACTCGGGTCGGCAAAAGCCGTGCGGCGGTGGCCAATAGTTTAAGACTCCTCGGCCTTCCGGACAAAATCAAAGAGATGATTCGTGACGGCCGTCTCACCGAGGGGCATGCGCGTGCGATTCTTTCAATCGAAGACGACCTCGCGCGAGTACGGCTGGCAGAGAGAATCGTGACCGAGAATTTATCGGTTCGGTCAGTTGAGGAAGCCGCACGCGGAATCAAGAAAAGAAAATTACTTCCTCGGAGAAAATCGCCAATTCTTACGGAAGCCGAAAATTATCTCAAACAGCTTCTGGGTACCGCTGTCAGAATTACCCCCGGGCTAAAAAGAGGAATTGTTCAAATCGAATACTATGGCGACGAGGACCTCGAGAGGATTCTGGAGTTATTCAGAAAAATAGGCTGAAGACGTAATGAGTCAGGTCAAATATTACAATCTCCTCATCGTCCCTGAGGGAGCGGACAACCCTTTTGCAATTAAGCTGAAAGCCTGGGTATTTAAGGCCATTATTGCGCTGGCGGCCCTTCTGGCGATTACTCTAATACTGTTTTTTATCTTCTATGGCCGGCTGATGATGCGTGTATCGCAGGTGGAAAAACTGGAAAAAGAAAACGAAGCTCTCAAACTGTATAAATACAAATTGCTCTTGCTTGAACAGAACATGAAAGAAACACGCGCCGTAGTCGATAGAATAGCCGTGCTGGCCGGAGTTAATTTCCAGATTCCGGAATTGCCATCCGATTCAGAATTGCTGGCCACCATCCAAGAAAATAAATCACAGAATGGCGGATTGATCGACCCAACCCAGCGCCGGATTCCTGAAGGGCTGCCGCTTCGAGGCTTTATGACTCGAGGGTACTCCGATGACCCGGACAATCCACATCCCGGGCTTGACATAGCGGCCGCTATCGGAACCCCAGTGCTGGCCACGGCGGCCGGTAAAATTGCCTTCGCCGGATATGACTCAACCTACGGATTGACAGTCATAATCGAGCATGATAATAATATCTCGGCGCTCTTCGGTCATAATAGCGAACTTCTGGTTTCTCCGGGAAATCAGGTTGTGGCGGGAAGCAAAATAGCGCTGTCGGGAAATACCGGCAGGTCAACGGCGCCACATTTGCACTATGAAATCAGAGAAAATGGAAAACCCGTTAACCCTTTAAGATATATTAATAGTCATGAAATATCCAACAAGTAAACCTGAGGGTGGGATAATGAACACCATAATCGGCAAGGATACTGTCCTGAACGGAACCCTTGATGTCAAGGGAGCCCTTCGCGTTGACGGTACAGTGAAAGGGAAAGTCATTTGCACCGATACGGTCACAGTCGGCGCCAGCGGATTGGTGGAGGCCGATGTTGAGGCTCAGTCGGTTGTAGTCGCCGGCAAAGTTGTTGGAAATCTCAATGCTACCGACAAAATCGAATTGCAGGCTAAGGCCGACATTGAGGGAGACATCAAGACCAGATCGATGGTTGTCGAGCAGGGAGCAATTTTCTGCGGCTCCTGCAAGATGAAAGAAGGAAAATCCGCTCTGGGATTTCTTCCTCCTGACGAATTGGAACCCATCCCGATCAAGGATAAGAACAAGAGCAAGGAGGGATTTTAGAGTAAGTGAAAATTGTCTCTTGTCGAATTTTTGTGGACAATATCATAAAATTGTGGAAATTCTTGTATTTGATTATGGTGCAAAGGATTGCCACTAATGTATAAAGTCTTAATTTAGTGACTTTTCCACAAACATTAGTCATTATGATACTTAAAATAGATTTTATGTTTCATGATTTTCCCCTATTCAAATCTAATTCTTTTGGGTATAATCATTTATGATAACTCTTAAGATAATTTAGTGATGGAGGTCTTGTCCGAATGGCAGATAGCAGTGATCTTAAAGCCGTAGAGCAACTTAAAGAGGTTCATCAGAAAATAAAAAGTGAAATCGCTAAAGTAATTATCGGGCAGGACAAAGTCATTGAGCAATTATTAATAGCTCTTCTATCCTCGGGACATTGTCTTCTGGTCGGTGTCCCCGGATTGGCCAAGACATTACTTATCTCTACTTTAGCTAATATCTTGGATCTGAAATTCAATAGAATTCAATTCACTCCCGATCTTATGCCATCGGATATTACAGGCACGGAAATAATTGAAGAAGACAAAACTTCTGGTAGCAGATCATTCAGATATGTCAAAGGGCCTGTCTTTGCGAATGTCATTTTGGCAGATGAGATAAATAGAACTCCTCCCAAGACTCAAGCAGCTTTACTGCAAGCTATGCAGGAACATGAAGTTACTGCCGCGGGACAGACCTTTAAACTCGACGAACCGTTCTTCGTGTTGGCGACCCAGAATCCGATAGAGCAGGAGGGTACCTATCCGCTACCTGAAGCTCAACTGGACAGATTTATGTTCAATATTATTGTCGATTATCCATCTGAAGCTGAGGAGCATAAAATAGTCAAAACCACTACCGTAGCCCAATCTTATACGCTAAGCAAGATTTTGAATAACAAAGAGATAATTGGACTTCAGCAATTGGTCAGAAGGGTCCCTGTTTCCGATCACTTAGTCAAGTATGCGGTCGATATTGCCCGCTCGACTCGCCCGAATGACGGTTCGGCGCCCGATTTTATCAAGAACTGGGTATCCTGGGGCGCTGGACCAAGAGCATCACAGTACATGACTCTGGCGGCGAAGACGCGCGCTATACTTGATGGCCGCCCGACTCCCGGGCCGGAGGATGTGCGTTTTGCCGCCCTTCCGGTTCTGCGACACAGAATAGTCACCTCATTCAACGCTGAAGCCGATGGCGTCGATACCACCGCGATAGTCGGAAAAATTTTGGAGTCCGTGAAACCAAAAGTATGATATATATATTGCGTCGAGTCTTGTTCGTCGCCGCTCTAATTCTTGATGCACATCGATTATGACAAATCCGACCATTTTCTTAAAGCCTCTAATATAATGGACTATATGGTTCTCT
>CAZCFT010000037.1:12001-21648 GCA_964498015.1 uncultured Ignavibacteriaceae bacterium | reverse complement strand
CTCAGATTCCGGTTGCTAAACTATAGATAAAAAAATATATTTGCATTTTAACGGAGGAACGACCAAAATGAAATATGTTCCGGTGAAGGCCGCCCATGGAAACAAGATTACCTGCAAAGGGTGGGCGCAGGAAGCCGCCCTCAGAATGCTTAATAATAATCTTGACGAGGATGTTGCCGAAAAGCCAAAGGAATTAATTATATATGGCGGCTCTGGCAAGGCCGCTCGCAGTTGGGAATGCTATCACGCCATTGTCAAATCCCTAAAATCACTTGAGAATGATGAAACTCTGCTTATTCAATCAGGCAAACCGGTAGGAATATTTAAGACTTATGATTATGCTCCCCGCGTCTTGATCGCCAATAGTCATCTGGTGCCCGCCTGGGCCAACTGGGAAAAATTCCGTCAATTGGAAAAGCTGGGCCTTACGATGTATGGCCAGATGACCGCCGGAAGCTGGATTTATATCGGCACACAGGGGATACTTCAGGGTACTTATGAAACATTTGCCTCTATTGCCGACTTGCATTTCAATTCCGACCTCACTGGAAGGTGGATTCTTACCGGCGGCATGGGAGGAATGGGCGGCGCCCAAACATTGGCGGGCGCTATGAATGGAGCCTCGGTCTTATGCGTGGAAATCGATGAAGAAAGAATCAATCGGCGGGTCAAGCTCAATTATTGCGATATCAAAATCAAAACTCTTGATAAAGCGATAAAACTGATAAAAGACAGTGTCAAAGAGAAAAAGCCGGTTTCGGTCGGTTTGGTGGGCAATTGCGCTGAAATTTTCCCCGAAATATTTCGTAGAGGGATAATTCCGGATATTGTTACCGACCAGACTTCGGCTCACGACGAATTAAACGGCTATGTTCCTGAAGGACTGACCATCACTGAAGCCGATCGACTTCGCAAGACCAATCCTCGCGATTATATCGCCCGCTCTTATGAATCGATGGTGAAGCACTGTGGCGCAATGGTCAAATTCCTGCGGGCCGGCTCTATCGTATTTGACTATGGCAACAACCTTCGCGGGCAGGCTGAAAAGGGCGGCCTGAAAGAAGCTTTCGAATTTCCCGGATTTGTGCCGGCTTATATTCGTCCTCTCTTCTGCAGTGGAAAAGGCCCCTTTCGCTGGGTTGCGCTTTCGGGGGATCCCAAAGATATTCATGTCACCGATGAAATAATTCTAAATGAATTCAAGGGAAATAAATCGCTCTGTCGCTGGATCAAGATGGCGCACGATAGAGTACCTTTTCAAGGTCTTCCAGCCAGAATTTGCTGGCTGGGGTACGGTGAAAGAGCCCATTTCGGCGAAATCATAAATGATCTTGTGAAGAAGGGCAAAATTTCCGCGCCAATCGTCATCGGGCGGGATCATCTTGATTGTGGCTCCGTCGCCTCTCCGTATCGTGAAACCGAGGCGATGAAGGACGGTTCTGATGCTATCGCCGATTGGCCGCTTCTGAACGGCATGCTTAACGCTGTCTCTGGCGCAAGCTGGGTATCTATTCACCACGGCGGCGGGGTCGGGATTGGAAATTCGATTCATGCCGGAATGGTAGTCGTCGCAGATGGCTCCAAAGAGATGCAGGTCCGCATTAATCGGGTATTGACTAATGACCCGGGCACGGGAGTTATGCGTCATGCCGATGCCGGCTACAAAGAAGCTGTCACTTTCGCCAAGAAGAATAAAATAAATCTCCCAATGGTGAAGTGATACCATCAGATGGTTGCGGGAATTCGTCCATAATATAATGATATGATGGCGAGGCCTGCCTTGCCCAAATGCAAATATGCCTGCTATTATTGCCGCACATGCCCGATCAATACTCATTTTCATCTGTCACAAATAGGGCCATCCGATAATTCATCCAACAATAGTTCCGAAGATTGAATGAAAAATGGTTGACCTTAAACCACATTAGTATATATCTTTGAATATGGCTCCTGAAAAAAAAGCGACACTGCTTATCAAAAATATAGGCCAGCTTATTACCATGGAAGGCCCCGTCCCTCGTATCGGCGTCAAAATGAAGGAAATCGACCTGATTGAAAATGGCGGTATCGCCGTAGCCGGCGATGAAATCTTGGCAGTCGGCAAGTCCGATGAAACAGTTGGTCGAGTCAGTCTCGCGGAAGGGTGTAAAGTCATTGATGCCAAGAAATGCGTAGCGACGCCCGGCTTTATTGACGCCCATACTCATCCGGTCTTCTCGAAAACGCGCCATGATGAATTCGAGATGAGAATGGCGGGGAAAAGCTATCAGGAAATTGCCGCCGCAGGAGGCGGAATACGCGCCTCTGTGCGCGACCTTCGAGAAACCTCTGTTCCTATTCTTACCGAAAAGACCACCCGCCGCCTTGATATGATGCTGGCCTCAGGTTCAACCACTATTGAAGCCAAATCCGGCTACGGATTATCTACTAAGGCGGAAATCAAATCCCTGGAGATACTCAAGAATATAAGCGAAACTCACCCGATTGAAATAATCCCCACATTCTTGGGCGCTCATGAAATCCCCGATGAATTTAGGGACAATCGCAAGAAATATATTGATCTTGTTATCAATGATATGATTCCAAAAGTTGTTGAAGGAAAACTGGCCGAATTTTGCGATATCTTCTGTGAAGAGGGGGTATTCAATATCGAGGAATCACGGCGCATAATGACCGCCGCTTTGCATCATGGCTTGAAGCTCAAAATTCACGCCGACGAATTAGCGTCGAGCGGCGGAGCTGAACTGGCCGCCGAAATGGGAGCAATATCAGCGGAGCATCTGGTTTTTGTCTCCGATAAAGGGATAAAAGATCTGGCCAAGTCGGGTGCTGTGGCGGTTCTGCTCCCCGGCACAAGCTTTTCACTCAATACTGGCCATTATGCCCCGGCCCGCAGAATGATTGAAAATGGTGTGGTAGTGGCCTTGGCAACCGACTGTAATCCCGGCTCAAGCTATAGCGAATCGTTACAAATCATCGCGACTTTGGCCGCTCTTCATTATAAGATGACTGCCGCCGAGGCAATTTCCGCCGTCACCGTCAACGCCGCCTGTGCCATAGGCCGTGGCGATCAATCCGGCCAATTGCGGGTCGGCCGAATAGCTGATATTGTTCTTTGGAATATGAATGACTATCGGGAATTCCCCTATCATTATGGCGTTAATCTGGTTAATAAAGTCATAAAAAAAGGGAAAGTCGTTTACGGATAAAAATACCCTCAAACCGGACCTGCCCGGTTAATGCTTAATTCTACGATGTTCTCTAAATTATCATTTCTGCTCATCACTCCAATCTTATTGATAGCCGCCGGTTGCGCTGTATATTCTTTCTCGCCCGGAGGAAAATCCTCTATTAAGGCGCTGGCGATTCCTCCCTTCGAGAACAAAACCGTCGAATCAGGATTATCAAGTCGCATAACTGATCTTGTTATCGATGCTTTTATCTCCAACGGTACTTTGAAAGTAGTTGCGCCCGACGGCGCCGATGCCATCCTGACCGGAACCCTAACCAATTACGAAAGAAAAGCCAAAAATTACGATGAAGCCGACAATGTAACACAATATGCCGTTTATCTTACATTCGACATTACTTTAAAAGAGGCTACGGGCGATAAAGAAATCTGGCGCGATAAATTTTACAGCGAAGGTATCTATGATGCCAACACGGAGTCTGAAGACGACGGACAGGCCCGCGCCACCGGCAAACTGGTAGTTGACATCATAAATAGAACCACCAAAAGCTGGTAATTTTTGTTTGACAGCGTCCGACTTTACGGTATATTATTTATGCAAGGAGACTGTTGAAAAAGCGCCGCGAGCAAGTTGCGGCGGGTCTTGTCCGGTAGTTGCCGGATGTGACCTGCCGCCCGGGCCCCGACGGGCAACAACTTAGAATAAGTGAACTTTCGAATTGGCCAACGGCATCAGGTTTTTTCAACACTCCCTATAGAAAGGAATCCGATGAGATTATTCAGACATTTTATGATTCTGGTTTCGGCTATGACTCTAATGGCAAATACATCATTCGCAGGCGCCGGGAATTCTAACGTCGGCACGCGGGCCTTTAATTTCTTAAAAATAGAAACCTCCGCCCGTCCAACTGCTATGGGAGGAGCCTTTACCGGCGTAGCCAGTGATGCCTCAGCGCTTTATTACAACCCCGCCGGGGTCGCAAATCTTGAAGGTCTAAATTTCATAGCCGGATATCACAACAATATATTCGATATGCAATCCGGTTTTCTGGGATATATCTTCCCCATGGAGGAGGGCAAAAAAATCTCGGCTTACATTAATTACTTGAATTATGGTGATTTTATCAGAACCGACAATAATGGCCGCGAATTGGGGACTTTTTCCGGCAGTGACATGCTCTTCGCCGCCGGCTATTCCATGACTCTGGAAAACAATATTCAAATAGGCTGGGTGGCCAAGTTCATTTATGAAAAAGTTGAAAGCTATTCTTCAACCGGCGCCGCAATCGACCTCTCAGCCAAATGGGGATTGAAAAACAGAATGACCAATTTCGGCCTGATGATTCAAAATCTTGGAACTCAATTATCCGGATTTACCGACAACTGCAAAAAGAATTCAATCCCAACAATCGTCCGGGGAGGAATTTCCACTCGGCTTCGCGGCCTGCCGCTTCTTATCGCAGGGGATATTGTCGCTCCGTTGGATAATGATTTGTATTTCTGCCTCGGGGGCGAATATCTCAATCTGAAACCGTTATTCCTGCGCCTCGGATATACAAGTTTCGGTCAAAATTATAAAACCCAATCAAATAAAGACGGCCTTGCCGGTTTCTCCGCCGGATTTGGTATTGAATACCACCGACTGCAGATTTCATACGCTATTTCTCCGCAGGCTGAGCTCGGGACAAGTCATCGGGTGACTTTTACCGGAGGCATTGATTGAAATTATTTCTCGGATCTAAAATCCTGAACCTTTTTCTGATTATTAGCGCTGTATTGCTGACAATGTACGGTTGCGGACAAAAGGGAAATGATTCTCCCAAAGAGACAGTCATAAAATTATTCGGCGCTATGGAGAGGAATGATACCGGAGCTATCGTCCATTTGGCTGATATCCCATCCTTGATGCGTATCCGAGGCGAGGATTATGCTCTTGCGACCGACAGTCCAAGAGTGTTCCATGATCCAATGGAAATGCTAAATGACTTAACCGGCGAGGGTCTCACTAAGACACGATGGTTCTCGATGCAGAGGATTATCGGAGATACGGAAATAAAAGGCGATTCCGCTTTCGTTGAAGTTTCTTTTATCAATAAGAGAATAAATATGCAGTACTACAATAAATTCGGTTTGTTTCTGGCTGATGGAAAGTGGAAAATCTACAGTTTCAAGACTGTCGCTGGCGCCAACTAAAGTCTAAAAGCCCGGGCAAACAGCTCATAGCTTAATAAAATAAACTGGTTAATATTATAGAGAAAACTGCTAAATCAGCCTTGGATGACATCAATTATGGAGAGAGGAAAGATCAAGTCGATCGATCGCCCAAAGGGGTTTGGATTTATTGAAACTGATGAGGGAGACAAAGTGTTTTTTCATCAGAGGTGGCTAAAGAAAATCAAGTTCAAAGACCTGAAAGAGGGCGACGAAGTGGTCTTTGAAGTCAATGAAGGTCCGCGCGGCCCGAGAGCATTTAATGTCGGAATCGCTTCCGAAAATGAGGAATTGGTCAAGGTTCGCACGCGAGTCAGTATTTTCAAGGATTAGCGTCGGCCATAATGACATCAAATGTACAATAATATTCTATACGCATCCGGCTGGCTTAGTCAGGCCCGCCACTTTGCAGGCTCCTTTGGCCGGACCGGATGGAAATAACTCATAAATCTCTTTTAACGAAAATCCTGTCTCTTTGCAGAGTCGGCGAATCATCGGCGCCATTCCAAATTGCAGGTAATACTCTCGAAGGTACTTAATCACTTTCCAATGCTTTTCGGTCAATGCCGAAACTCCCTCGACTGAAGCCAGCGCCAGAGCAACCGGCTCATTCCACTTTTCCGGTTCCTCCATGAAACCATCGTCATCGACCTTGATTTCAATTCCATTATATTCAAATACCGGCATAGCCGTTCCTCCATATTATTTTCTTCTGATTCTCGATATAAATTTCAACGCCACTCCCAATCGAAAAAAGGCTTTTTTAAATTGGGCATGGCATTTACAATCAGCTCAGCCAGCCCGCCGTAGAGAATATTGCACCGTTCAAAAATGCCGTAAGCGACGAACATCTCTCGGAATTGTCCTTTGCAATTGGAGCATGGCGCACAGACATATTTCTTATGCTCTGGACTGATGACATCCCGGAAAACATCAAGAATCTGCCTTAATTTCATCCTCCCCGCTACAGCATGCCGCCAATCCGGGAAGTTGGCATTATCAATTATGGCAAAACCGCTTCCACCTCCACAACAATAATTATCGACTCCATGCGGGGTCATCTCTCTAAATCCGGGCGCAACCGCGCGAAGAATCTCCCTCTGAGGTTCCACTATTCCCATCAGGCGAACCATATTACATGGATCATGCAGAGTGACGAAGATATCCTCATTCCGGGATTTGTCCAGATTCAGTCGCCCGCTCCTGACAATATCGGCCAATAAAGTCAGCGAGCTTTCGCGCGGGATAATAAAATCGCCGGTGAGAATTCGATCCGCAATCACGGCCAATGCCTTGTGCGAATGGCCGCATTCACCTATCACAATTTTCTTTACGCCCAATTTTTTGGCGATCTCAATATGCTTCAACGCCACTCTGGCCATCTGAATATCATCGTACCAGACCCCGTAGTTCACGCCATCATATCCGAGCAGGTCGCTTGACAACGTATAACTGATACCTGCCGCATCAAGGATAACGGCGAACGCCTCGGGATTTTCAGGCCAGGCCAGAAATTCGCCGGCATTATGATATAAGAGAATATCGGCCCCAGCTTTGTCAATAGGCCATTTGAATTCAAGGCCTGTGCGCTCTTTGACTTCATTCTCCATGAATTCAATATTGTCCTTAAATGCCGCCGGAGTCATTCCCGTGGAAGAGCCCTTCAGAAGTTGCTGGGACGAACCAAGCTCATGCAATTGCCTGATATTAATTCCCATTTCCTGACTGAAAATTTTGCGCAATTCGTGAGTAACCAGACCGTTATCGACTCCCATCGGGCAAACCTGCGCACAACGGCGGCAAATAGTGCATCGATATGATAGCTCCGCCAATCGGGCAATCATCTCCCAATTGACGTCAATATCTTCTCCGGTCATTCGGGATATAGCTCTGCCCCCCGGCTTAATATATTTTTTGTAAAGCTTTCGCAAGATTTCCGAGCGATAAGTGGGGCGATAGATTTCAATCCCGCCGCTCTGTGTGAAAATGGGGCAGGCTTTGGAACAGGTTTGGCATTTAGCGCAATATTCCATCGTCAGAAGTAAAGGCTGAATAAATGTCCAGTTATCTTCTTTGTCGAAAAGCTTCGTCAATCCCGACAAAAATTTATCAACCAGCGTCCTTTTCTCTCTCTCAGTCTTGGGGCGGGGTAACATGATGGCCGAGATTCCATCAAGGTCACATTCGTATTTAATCTTCTGCTCTGCTGTTAAAGGGGAAATTCTTGGCTCAAGCTCCAATGTATCATAGGGTGAGAGAAGAGGAAGAAACCGCGATGGGTCAAGCTCGACCATCTGTCCATTCTTTCCGGAAATATCCGAGACCCTTATCTTTTCCTTGTCCATCATCTTATCTTTTGTCATCTTCTGCCTTTGGGTTGAAATCGGTGGTGGCCTGTTTCCAAGTCATCCCTGCCTTTACGTGAGGCCCCGACCAATTCAACTTTTTGCTCAAAGCTTCTTTCACTCCGGCCTCAATCTTATTTCCGGCCGCACTGGCCCGGTCGTCCCAGCGCACTTTATGAAAGGCAAAATATTTTCCAATAAAATGGCTCATATGCGTGAAGGGAAAATAAAGAAAGAAGAAAGACACCAGCCCAAGTGTGATTTGCAGTATCCCCGGCATGACTGGCGCCTGTCCTATCGATATTAGAGCGACTGTATATGCTCTTAGAAGGTCTAACGATCCATCTGAAGTTGCCCATCCCGCCAAAAGGCAGGCGGATATTGCCAACAATAGCAACAGGTTGAAATAGTCCGTCCATGCAGAAAATAATCTCAACTCCCTGTCAAATGCCCGCCTGACAAATAGGCCGGATGCGCCAATAATTCCAAGCATGGAGCCTGAAACAGCAAAGGCGATAGTTAAGTAATACACGGACTTTGACAAAATATTGGCCGAATTCTGTGTAACACTTAGCCCGGAGAGGATCAGAATCCCCCCCACTATTAATAAGAACCCAAAACCAATCAGTAAGTACAGCCCCAGGTGAAGGGGAAATGAAAAAATCCAAAGGGAACGATTATGACGATAAAGGGTTTTGATAAGAAGTATCTCTTTCATCATTTCTCTTAATTCGAGAAAAAACGAATGATTGCTTGGTTTTGTCCACCAGTCAATCTCTTCAAAATAAGAGCCGCCATATTTCCCTCTCTTCTTGCCATTCGGCATCTTATAAAGCTCCCACCGAAGGTGAAGAGGCATTCTGGCGAATCTGATTGCCTTATACCAAATACCCCCCACCATCACAAGAACTGATAAGTATATGAAATATTGCAGGATACCCATTATTGCATATCGATTTGGTTACTGGACTCACATATTTGCTTTAACACTCTGCAAATATAGACGCGGATTTCATAAGGTCAACCCCTTATTATTGTCAAATCCGGCTTTTGACGGAGAGAAAAACTACCGATAAATAATCTATGTCGTTGCGCATATCAAATTTCGTTTTGACGACCGCCTCAGTATTAATGCTATTTTTGGGTTTTGTATACTTCCTTGCCGAATCCGGAAAGTCCCAGGGGCCGGTGGGGGATCCCCACAAAGACACACCATGTTCAAATTGCCATCAGCTCGTAGCCAAAGTCGGCGATGCCGGTTTCTCACGGGATGACCTGAATAAATCCTGCCGAAAGTGCCATCAGAATGCTTTGCTCCAAATCTCAGACAGCAGGCTAAGTTTTCACAGCGATATCAGCAGACCCTGCCTCGATTGCCACTTTTTCCACAAGAAGTCAGTTATTTCGGCCAGAGGTCATGAATTTGAGCTCGACATCGAAAAAGCATCCCAAAAAACTCTCTGTCTTTCATGCCACGGGGCAAATCAAGACATCGGGCTATTATCGCCGGGCCACCGCGAGGCGGCCAAAATCTATCATTCCGACCCAAAATTTCTCTATGGCCTTTCACCGTCTCAAACCTGTCTTCTCTGTCATTCCGAGGACGCCAGAATAGATAACAATCTTGTGAATGCTACCCACGTTCCCCGTTTCAGCGAACATAGCAATCATCCCGTCGGCATAGAAATCAACCGGCATGGGGCGAATAGTAAAATGATCATGCGGGACAAAATCGACCCACGGCTACAGTTACTCAATAATAAAATTGAATGCCAGACCTGCCATTCTTTAACCTCAACCAAGAAGGGGCTGTTGGCTGGATTTGACTCGACCAATGATCTCTGCCGAGGTTGTCATCTGGTGGGATGATTAAGTCGAGATAAAACGCCACCCTAAAGCAC
>CAZCFT010000037.1:0-11901 GCA_964498015.1 uncultured Ignavibacteriaceae bacterium | reverse complement strand
ATTGGTAAATCCGGCCTTTGACAGATAAGTAGGCATTGGTTTCAAAATACACCCCACGAAATGGCCAAAATGACCTCAGATAGTCCTTGACAATGGGGGTAGATATTGTTATAATTTTCACAATATTATGTTATGGAGCGGACAAATATGATACCTATCCGTCAAAAAGCCGGATTCTCTCTAATTATTAAGACCATGAGAATATATTTTTTGTTGCTTTCCATTGTTATTATTTTCACAAGCGTTCCCTTTGCACAATCTACCGATTCCACTGTTTCCACCGATTCCGTGAAGGCGTCGGCTTCTAAAAATTATTTTGTCATAGAAACCAGACACCGCCTTTTCCCCAAATTCCTGGAAATTGATACCGTCAAATTGAATCAACAATTCCTTATTGGAGAAGAAGAATATAAGGCCGAAGTGACTGTATTCAACCCGCATTTCATAATAGATGACAGCGGAAAAGTATATCAGGATTCGGATACTCTCTATAATCCTGCCGTAAGAGTAAAAGTCATTATTGATAGCGCCAAGACACAAGAAAGCTGGGCCTTTTTTTATGGCGGCTCTCCTCATTTCCGGCGCGAAAATCTTCTCGGTTTTAGGCTCCTTGATTTCAAAGTCGATGAGAAATATATCAAACCCCCTGAGCATAAATAGCTGGTTCAGAAAAAGTGTTGCTTGCTCGCTCCGCATATTTCAGGTCAATTTCGCAAATAACAATATTATTGCTATTTTTTGCTAATTTTGCCTATTCCGCCAAGACCTGCTACGATTGCCACCAAAACCAGAAAAAAGAATATTCTGCCGCAAAAATCATCCATCAACCGGTCAAAGATGAAAATTGCGAGGTCTGTCACAAGCGCCACGGTTTCTCTCAGCAGCTGATTCTGAAAGATGATACCGCTGAACTTTGTTATGGCTGTCATACTGACCTTAAAGAAAAATTCGCTTCGGGAGTTAAGCATTTTCCTCTTGAAAAGGGATTATGCTGGGATTGCCACGATCCGCATGCCTCCGACAAGCCCGGCCTGTTGAGAAAAGGCCCGGAAGGGGCTGATGATCCCGGCGGCTGTCTGATTTGCCACAAAGATGATCTTAGCCAATCATTCGGGGCTTCCGCCAAACATCCCCCATTTGAAAAGCTCCAATGCCTGACTTGCCACCAGCCTCATAATTCTGCATTTAGCGGTCTTCTACTATCTGAATCAACGACACTCTGCTTTTCATGCCATGAGAAAGATGACAAAAAACTCATTGCGGCTCATAAAGACAAAAATACCGCATCACTAAAATGCGACGACTGTCACTCCGGACACTCAACTAATAAGCCGGCGCTCTTGTCTGGCGGCGCCCACGAGCCATTCGCCTCTGGCGATTGTAGCATTTGCCATTCCCCGCCTGATTCTGCGGGCAAAGTTACCTTCGAGGCCGGCGTAACTCCCGGCCAGCTTTGCGCCAATTGCCATGATGCACAAGTTCAGGCGTCAAAAAAGAATTATCCCCATGCGGCGGTTTCTGCCGATAACTGTAATGACTGTCACTCGCCTCATTCCTCCCGCTACGGCAAACTCCTCAAGAAGCCGGAACAGGAACTATGCACCGAATGCCATACGAATATAATAACCTCCGCCGGGAAAACTCCCCATCCGCCCGCTCTTACCGGAGAATGCCACCAATGCCATGAAATCCATGGTTCTGACAATAAATCTCTGGTGAAAAACGCTGATGCTACTCTCTGCTTGGGATGCCACAAGGATTTTGCCGCGGCCAGAGACTCCGCTTCTACCATTCATGCCGGCGCTGAAGATTGCCTTGCTTGCCATTCCCCCCATGAAGGAGAGACACCGGCTATATTGAAAAATGCCCCACAGAAAATCTGTGTAGATTGCCACGCGGTTGAGCCTGAAGCCTTGGCCAGCGAATCGGGACATCAGCCTTATCTCACAGGCGATTGCGGTGGATGTCACCTGCCTCATTATAGCAACACCCCACATCTTGTGAAACCGGGTAAAAATGATCTCTGCCTGAATTGCCACGCCGATATTGGCACACGCGTCAAGATGGGATTCCCTCACCCTCCGGCCACTGAGGATTGTTTGGGTTGCCATTCGCCGCATTATTCCAAGAACAAAAATCTGCTATCATCTCCGGAGAAAGAGCTTTGCGCCAATTGCCACGATTACGATAGTCTAAGTATCAATAAGAAATTTTCCCATCCCCCCGCTCGGGAGGGCGATTGCTCCGGATGCCATAATCCCCATGGCGCCACGATCGCTAAGCTTGTCACCGGGCGCATGACGAAAACAAGCGTAGATGGGCGCATGGTTGCTCAATTGCCGCATCTTACCGGCAAAAGCGCCGAACTGTGCTATACCTGCCACGAGGATTTGGCCGAAAAATTCCGTCGTCAGGGGGGGCATGCTCCGGTCGCTAATGGCGCCTGTGACGCTTGTCATGTCGCTCACGGTTCCGATCACGAAGGTTTCACAAAAGACACTCCGGCGGCTCTCTGCGGAAGTTGTCATACGATTGATAGTACCCTAAATTCAAAGCATGGCAATTATAATCTGGCCTCGGCCGATTGTCTCGATTGCCACAACCCGCATATTTCTGAAAAGCCAAAACTTCAACGGGCCAATATTCACCCGCCTTTTGAATCAAAGGATTGCGAGGGATGTCATACTCTGGGGGCAGGAAATGTCGTTCAGATTTCTGGAAATATTAATGAAATCTGCGCCACCTGTCATGACAAAATTGACGGCGAAATGAAGCAGAAAAATCTTCATGCTCCTTTCCGCGATGGTCAATGCGTCTCATGCCATTCGGCGCATGAGGCCGACAATCCCAAACTCCTCCGAAAAGAGGGCGATAAACTCTGTTATTCATGTCATGACAAAGTACAGGCCCAAACAGCAATGGCTGTCCAGCACAAACCCTTCAAAGAAGGAAAATGTCTTGACTGCCACAGACCGCATTCGTCCAATTATCCGGCCCTGACAAATAAACCAAAGGAAAGCTTTTGCCTGAATTGCCATACTGAGTTGAAAGCTGAGTTGGGAAAAGGCTCCGTCCACAAGCCGGTGATGAACGGAGATTGCGGAGCCTGTCACCTTTCGCACGCAGGTGAATTGCCGGCGTTGCTGGTGAAGTCCAAGGAACAATTATGCGGCCAATGTCATGATCTGACTTCACCGACCCTGATAACTGCCCATAGCGGGTTCAATATCTCCCAATCCGATTGCCAGAATTGCCATGCTCCACATGTTGGCACAAAGGGAACCAGGGGACTTTTGCTCCCCGATGCCCACAAACCCTTTGCCCTTCGCAATTGTGAATCTTGTCATATGGGAAAACAGAAAGATCAATTTGTCGCGGAAATCCGAGACCTCTGTTTTTCATGCCACAAGGACTTTGCGGCAAAGCTGGACAAAGCTGTCGTTCATCTTCCCTTCGGAGAGAAAAACGGTTGTGTGGAGTGTCACGGGCCTCATGTCGGATTCGGCAAGGGACTTCAAATCAAGAATGGCGTGAAAACCTGCCTGACTTGCCACAACAGTAAGGAATTTACCGGCCAGATTAAGCATCCGGTAGCTTTTGAAGATTGCATGAACTGTCATCAGCCCCATTCGGCAGATTACAAATACCTGCTGGATACTAAGGATATCATGGAACTCTGCATGAATTGCCATCCGGACGCCAAGAAAACCCATTATCACCCGATGGGCGAAGGAATTACCGACCCCCGGACCAGACAGCCTCTTAATTGTGTTGGCTGTCACTCGCCTCATTCTTCAGATTATGCGTCGCTTTTAATTGCCGATAAAGATCGAAAGCTTTGTGTCGTCTGCCATAATGTTGCACATGATTAATGAGACTATCTGCTCCACGAAATTTATGAAATTACCATTATTGAGAACCGCCGTCTTTCATTTAATTATCATGTTGATCTCTTGGGCCGCATTACATTCTCAGACCCTTGAAAAGATTGTCGCCAATATCGGCGGCCGCAGCATAACAGGGGCGCTGGGGCAAGCGGCTTTGGCGCCCAACGGAGACAGATTCGCTTTTACCGACCGTTTTGCCAATAAAATTTATATCCTCGATTTCGATGGCAGCCTTCTCTGGGCAGTCGGCGAAAATCAGGCCCTGAATCGCCCTCTTGCCGTCTGTTTCAATCATGAAGATGAACTCCTTTTTGCCAATGAACGGAGCCAATCGGTTATGCGTGTTAGCGAAAAAGATTCTCATAAGATTGACACCATAGCCAACCTTGGCGAAATAATCGGCGCAAAGGAAAATATCTCTCAGATCATAAAACAAAATGACAGTTCCTTTCTTCTGCTTGGCGAAAAATCAGGGAAGATTTATCTCTTTGATAATAACTGGAAATTTCTGAAAACATTTATTGAGCATGGTCAGGGGAAGGGGAAACTGGTTATGCCGACCCAAATGGCTTTTGCGATTTCAGGAAATATGATAGTCTCTGATAGAAAAAATTATCCCGTGCAGATTTTTGACCGCGATGGCAAGTTTCTATTTTATGCCGGCTGGGGTGAACCTCGCCTTGAACGTGGTTGGGAGGCCTCAGCCGTTGACGTTGATTCCAGGGATATTATCTATGTGGCAGATTTAACTAATAATAAATTTCGTATGTTTGATCAAAGCGGACATGAGATCGGGACTTATCCATTCGACGCCGGCATGACGTTGCCGATCTCGATAGTAATGTCTGTTAATAATAAAATGATCGTATTGGATGAAAAAAACGGGATATTTATATATTCCTTTTCTTAGAATTCAGGTCGATGAAGTACTTCATTACTACATTTATATTTTTTACCATCCTTTTCTCAACTCTCTCTGCCGGAGAATGGCATATCGGCCCTTCTTCGGACTGCGATGATTGCCACCTACAGCACTCCAGCGAGCAGGGACAGCAATTGCCCGGCGGCCCCTATACCTATTTACTGTTAAAAAATTCTATAAATGAATTATGTCTTTCTTGTCATGATGGCTCCAATCCCACCGCACCCGATGTTCTCACGCCTGTGGATATGTATAATACAACCGAATCCAAAGAGAGCGGAGCCGGATGGTTTGCGCCTGCAGGAGAAAATAATATTCATGGTCATTCGTTGGGTCTAAGTCTGCTTACGCCGTTGCAGAATTCAGCAAAGATCACTGAATTAAACTGCGCCAGTTGCCACGCTGTTCATGGTAACGGAAACTATCGTAATCTCCTTTACGATCCCGCCGGCAGGGGCGATTCGATTGCATTGATAGATGGGATGGATATATTCACTGAGCATCCGCCGGATAAACCGCCAACCTCTTCCGGCGCCGTTATCGCTTACAACCGCGGCAACATAGGGTACAAAGCGAAATATTCCAGATGGTGCGCCGCTTGTCACGATCTTCTTAATAGCAACAACCCTTCCACGCCTCCCGCTCATTTTAACGGTCATCCCGTCGATGTCGCTCTCAATGAATTTTTCTCCGACCTTCACGCCGATCCCGGCCACTGGACTGGCGGTCTTGGCGATGGTTTCATAAATACCCCAGGCGCCACCGATGGAATTTTGCGGGTTCCGTTTGAATCGGCGCTCGCTACAGATTTCGCGTCCTCAAAGTTGCCGCAGAATTCTGATCGGGTTTTTTGCGGAAGCTGTCATAAGGCCCATGGAGGAGAAAATCAAAAATCCGTTCTATGGCCTTTTCGGGAAGGCGGAAACAACTTTGTAGCCGGTTGCCAACAATGTCATAATAAATAAGCGCTATGCATCAACGGAACCAAAATCTTAGATTTAGCGTCTCTATCCCGATAATGATTATCTTATCGCTGGTTATCTTGGCCGTATGTCTGTTTGCCGACAATGGAAAATACCGAAATTCACCCCATGGCTCGACCTCAGATGGAATCTTGCGAACCGCTGACTACCCGCGTGGGAGTTGCGCTCAATGCCATACCGCTCATCCGGAGGGGGCTCTTTCCCCTTATGGCCTTTTTCAAGAGAATAGCAATCGGCTCTGTTTTGTAGCGTCATCAGGCGGATGCCATGCCGACCGTCCCGCAGGAGCGACATCAGGATACCCGGCGCAGGAATCCGATCGGATGCCGGCAGGTTCCTCAGACCCCGGGTATTTTGAATACAATAATGGCGGCATAAAAATTCCGGGAGCGCCCAATCTGGTTAGATGGCCGGGTCAGATAATATGGGAGAACGTCCAGTACTCCACTCACTTCTCCGATCCCGACATGCCGACCAAAGATGCCTTTGGAAATGGAGCCTGCGATAATTGCCATAATATTCATGGCGGTGCATCATTGCATGACATGCTGGATACCACATATTCGGGGATAACCGGCTCGCAATCCGGTTTCTCGCCGCAAAACTATACACTTTGCCTCTCATGCCACAATATCAACGGCCCCTCAGGGATGAATGAAACATCGAAAATGATTGCTTATTCTTATGACCGCTCCGTGAATCCCGGAGCAAGAAGCGGACATGGCATCTCTACAGGCGGCGGATATGTCCCCTCAGGGGCGCGCCTGCCCTGCTATGATTGCCACAATCCTCATGGCTCTGTCGGTAATGGAGAGCTGGGCGCCAACGATTTCCTGTTAAGCGATCAAAGACCCGGCTGGGACAATTTGACCGATATCAAAAATGATAATCTGCAGGTGAGGCGATTCTGTTTTGGTTGCCATGTTTCTTCCGACGGAATGGGTGGAGGCCCGGTTGAAGGGATAACTCTTTCTCCACTACCGAATACCGTGTCAGCCCACCAGCGAAACGGGACCGATCATTGTTATAACTGCCATGGAAAAAATTATTCCACTCCCGATGGTAACAATGTTCACAACCCCTCGCCTGGGGGAGACTGCATTACCTGTCATTCCCGCTCACAGGGGACCAGACGCTCTATCGTACCGGAATTCGCCTTGAATGCCCATCATGTTATCGCTGTCGGCCAGACCGGAGCCGTCACAAATAACGATTGCGGAGTCTGCCACATGGAAGGAAATGCCTCTACCGGCGCCATAGACGGCAATTACCATAGAAATGGTCAGGTTGAATTGCGTAATCCGGATAATGGTATGTCGCTCGCCGGATTTTCAAGCTTTACAAGAGACCTGTATTCAGCCTCTCTGGAGTTTTGGGTTACTGATGTTCAAAATGATTTCTGTCTTAAGTGCCATGACGCTGATGGCGCCTCATCGCCCAATGCCCGTGTACCCGGCGGGTCGCCGCTCGCCCCGTTCTCAGACGGAAATGCCGCGGTTATCGATGTCGCCGCCCAGTTCAGCCGGACCAACGCAAACTATCATCCGGTGACGGCGCGGGGCGACAATCCCTACGTCATCCCCGGCTCAATTAATAGTTATAATCGACTACTTTTACCTCCCTTTAACCAGGCCGCAACCCATGACCTTATCAGTTGTTTTGACTGCCATGAAACCAGCGGCCATGGCGGCGCTAATAGCGGTAACCTGAGGACAGAAACATATTTTCGATACCTGTCTCCACAGCCCGGTTTTGCCGATGCTCAGAGAACCTTCTGCGGCAGATGTCACGATCTCAATGTCTATACGGTTAATCCTGAATTTTCTCGATTCAAGAACCATGATGAATCGGCCCATCTTGATGCCGGAGGTAGCGACCAGAATAGGAATGCCATGTCCTGCCGCGGATGTCACTCCGGAATTTATGACTACGACTTGAATACGTCCTGCAACAATGGTAGTGGAATTGGGAAAATTCATGGAAGCGCCTATGCCAATCCCGCTTGCTCGCCCACCCCCGGGACACAGCCTCCCTCTCTTATTCTTGGAGGATATGTTAGCGGATGGAAGGTGAAAGATGCTCAAAAGAACCTCTGCTATGCCAATTGCCATCATAGAACTGGACAGGAGTATTGATGCTGTCATATCCTCGTTCAGCCTCTCTATTGCTTGCTTTCTTTCTGTTTGCCTTATCAGCAAAACTATCGGCAGACAGATTATACGGAAACGCCGCTTTCAACTATCAGCATGTCAAAGAAACCAACCATGGGATCAAGAAAGATAATCTGACCAATGGGACATTAATTATTGGATATGAAGACGCCCTTTTCACCAAAAACTGGATAAGGTTGGCGGCCAATCTGACCCGACGGAAATTTTCATTCACCGATTACCACGAATTCCGCTCTATCTATTATTTTGACCTGAGTAGCTATGGATATGCCCTTAATACCAGCTATTCGCCATACAAGCGACTTGATGCTTACGAAACAGGTCAGGGGGGATTTTATATTTATAGTCGGGACTGGAGGAGTTCGCTTCAACTCAATTATCCAAAATGGCCGACTTTCGGAGTCATCTACAATAGAAATTACACCTTCGATCGGGAAGCCGTCAGGCGGAATGATGGCATCAGCCGAAATTTCGTGGCCGACGCCAATTATGGTATCGGGCCGATGACTTTTCGCATCGGATATAACAACCTGAAGCAAGCCAGTTATGTTCAGCAAGGATATAATAATTTGCTTAAGACATATAACGCCACAACCGGATTCAATAAATCCCTCCCCCGTTATGGATTCTTATCGACTACATACAATTATTATTATACCCGCCGCTTTAATAACGGCGTTATTAATCAGAAGTCCCTAACCCATTCGATCAGCGCGATGGTTGGATCTGTCGCATGGATGAATTTGAACGCCAATTTGAGTTACTCGGGGAGATTTTTTGGCTCAAGTCAAAAAAATAATGAATTTCATAATAATAGCCAAAATATCTCCGCCCAGGCTGACTATTCTCCGACCGGATATTTGTCTTTTCAGGGAATCAAAGGATATCAGATTGATGATGAACTCGGCAGAAATCAAATTGTGGAATATCTCGCCTATTCAACGAACATCAATCGCTATATTCGGGAAGGCGTTGATACTCGTCTGACATATAATCGCACTATCTATCAGCAATCGAATAGATCAATCAGCATTCTTGACAGCTCTGGAGCCGTGGCCGAATCAATCAACAAGGGAAAGTATCATCTGGATACTTATTATGCCTCACTAAGTTTCGAGCCCTACAATTATGTCAAGACATATGTTGATCTATCCTTAACGAGGGACAGCGACCCGGTGGACGTCCTTGCTCGATACCAGTTGACGCGCTCTATTGATACTCGCGCCGTTCTTTCTGGCGCCCTGGAAGGACGATTCAGTTATGGCAATCTATACCGGGGCGATAAATTGCGATGGGGGAGAAGCTACTCCGAAAATTATAATCTGGGTCTAACTTATATTCCGGAAAGCAATCTCAATCTCAACCTGACATATATATATAGCCGCTACAATGTGGGGGCCAAAAGCAGTAATGGCTCGGTAACGGGATATATCAGTTATTCATTTAGACGAGCTTTCAGCGTCTATTTTACAGTCAACCAACAGACGCAAAAGCGTCAGGAGCTTACTATCCAGCAGGCGTCGGCACAGGAGGAAATCAATAAACCTTATGCGCTGAACGGGCAATTACTGATTTACCTGACTCCCCGAACAACCTTCTCCAATAGCTATTTTTATAATAAGACAAAAAACGCGGCCGGACAAACCACGGCCAGCGAATCGCTTCAAACAATGATAAATATTCAAATTTGAGAATAGGAATAGCGCTATGAAATTTCTGATAGGAATATCCCTCATGATCTTCGGGGCGCTGGCGATGATTTCATGCGCCGGGCATCGCCCTTACATAAACGAGGAGGCCGATTTCGGATTTTACAAACGGGTCGGGGTCATGCCATTTTCCAATTTTAGCAATGACAATAACGCCACCGGAAAAGTGACTTCCAGTTTTGTAACTGAGCTCTTGCTCACGAATTCGCTTGAAGTTGCCAATATGGGAGATTTTGAAAAAATAACCCGCGCCATTTTGAAAGATTCGAAGTCCGATCTCTTGGGACAGCTCACAAGCGAGGAAGCTATTTCAATCGGGCGAGAGGCGAAAGTTGAGGGGATTTTTGTCGGGGCCGTGAAGGATTATGGTATGGTGCGCTCAGGGCAAGAAGAATTTCCTCTGGTCTCGCTTATCATTCGATTATTTGACTGTCAAACCGGCAAAATTGTCTGGAGCTATGAAATAACCCGGAAAGGCGGCCCCAAATTTCCGATTTTTTCCTTTGGCGAAACCCATACAATAGGCGAAATGACTGCCAAAGTCTGCCGCGAGACCGCCCTTGCTTTCTCAAAGGCAACAAAGTGAGTGTAGCCCAATGAAACTCAACATCATAAGATTCTTGTCTCTTTGGCTTCTTGTGATAATGGCTGGATGTACCTCAAATATGGTCTCCAAGAAGAGGGTTGAATCCTCTTTCCCGGCATCATCACGGATAGCTATTCTACCTTTTGAGAACCTTAGCGGAAAAGAAAAGGCCGGCGAAAAAATCACGGAATACTTCCAGGCTATAATGACCATAGAAGATAAATTCATAATGACTGAGTACGGTTCTACGCATAATATCCTACGGCAATTCCGGATACGATCCTCAACCATGCTGACCGACGCCCAAATCGATACTCTATCATCCAAACTTGCGATTGATTTCATATTTACCGGTTCTATCCTGGAATTTGACGAATACGATAATAATTATCTCGGCAAAATTCCCCAGGTCTCCTTCAATTGCCGACTCATAGACTGCAAAACCAAAAAGAGTGTCTGGGTCGCCGTCTTTAATAACAGCGGAGACAACGGGGAGTTGATTTTTGGAATAGGCGCAGTCAGGTCAGCCGATGGTTTAGCCCGGCGGATGGTTAACATAGCGGTTGACCAAGTCTCTTCACTTTTCAAGAAATAAAGGAGTTCCAGATGCCCCGGCTTCGGGTCTTGTTGAAAAACCCCCATAATCAGTTGCGGCGGGTCTTACCGAGGCTTCAGCCGAGGTGTGACCTGCCGCCTCGCAACGAGTCAGTAACTATGTTTCACTTGACCCATTATCATAGGCCCATTCTTCAATACTCCCTTCAGATACTCTTTTTTCTTCTCTTGCTTTTACCGATTCATTCGACCCAAGCCAAAGATTTATCCGAAAAAATCAATTTTACTGCCCTCGCCTTTGATGACGGCATGGGGCGGGCGCTACGCAGTCCAGCTTCCATTTTCTATGATACTCATGCGCAGGAAATTCTGGTCGCCGATGCCGGGAATAATAGAGTCCTCATTTATGACAAAGACCTGAGGCCGCTTTATAGTTTCGAGCATTTCGTCAAAGATAGATATGCCGACCGCATGATTAAGGGTGAACCGAAAGCCGTGGTCGCCAATAGTTCCGGAGACTTAATCATAATTGATAATCTCGTGAGCTATCTTGATATCCTTGATTTTCGAGGAAACTTTCAGATCAGGGTCTTCCTGAATGCTTTATTGGGGGATACTACTCTAAATATTCGCCCGGAATGTCTTGCCATTGATCAAAATGACAATCTATATATCGTGACCGCAGGTGATTTGGTCACGGTAGTCGTTCTTGATCAATATTATAATCTTAAGAGGACAATTGGGAAAAAAGGCGGAGCCAAAAATGAATTTAACACATTGGTGGGAATTGCTGTGACAAACGAAAAACTGTTCGTAAGCGATATTTATGCCATTCCGGCCGTCAAAGTATTCGACACCTTAGGAAATTATTTGCTCGGTTTTGGAGGGCATAATGTGGATAAATCCGACCTCTCCCTTCCGTCGGGGATGATGATTTCAATAGATTCTGCCTCAAATTCTGAATTAATTTGGACTTGCGACGCTTTAAGGCAAGTTGTTAAGGTTTTTGATAGTGCCGGTAATTTTTTGGCGAATATAGGAGGATTTGGGTATAGTTTAGGGGAATTCCGCTACCCTGCAAATATTTC
>CAZCFT010000036.1:0-21673 GCA_964498015.1 uncultured Ignavibacteriaceae bacterium | reverse complement strand
GGGGCAAGCGGCCTGACAATTCAGGCAGAGATGGCATTCTGACTGACGCCACGGGGAGCCGATATCAGGATTATCCGCTCCCTGACAACTCAGCAGGCATTCGTTGCAGTGATTACAGGTTTTTTCGTCTTTTTTTAGACCAAATATGGCATAGCGGGAAAAAATCCCCAGCATGGCTCCGAGAGGGCAAATACCGCGACACCAGAAGCGAGTGAATATCCGATTCATTATAAGTATGGAGCCAAATAAAATGGCAATTGTAAGAATCGCATGAAAATGGACAAGGCGGAAATTCAGGAATAAGGGCGAGATGATATCATAGGTAGCCTGCGCTGCTTTTCCAAGCGGTGGAAATCCAAGCGATTTGATCCATCCAAGAGTACCAGCGGCGGCGGTATGTACGGTCGGCAGGAGTACGGTTCCGATTGAACGGGCCAGAAGCGGAAGAGGATCAAGAAGGCCGATCTGAAGTGTCCCAAGAATCGCAGCACCGATGAAAAAGAAGAAAATATAATATTTGATTCTTTGATATTTCTTGTACCGGTTGGATTCCATCTTCTGGCGACCCTTGCGGCGGAGACGTTCGGATGAAATTTCCGATAGCCAATTATTGAGCGACCCCAATGGACAGACCCAGCCGCAGAAAAAACGACCCAGAAAAATTGTGGGTATGAGGATGACGAGTGACCAGAGAAGCCCTTTATATAAAGTCCCATTGGCAAGCAATGCTCCCAGAGCCGTGAGGGGGTCAAATTGCAGAGCTATCGAAACCGGTAAGGGGAGAGTAATTTCATTGGGATTGGACGGATTAAAATTGACTGAGAAGTTGGTCTTCAGTATCAGCCAGAAAAATATGGCGAAGAAGATAATCTGTGAGACTCGCCGAAAATTTCTGACTTGCTTGATGGTCATCAGGAAATTTCTTTATAACCAATTGAGCGATAATCGATTTTGCCCAGACCCGATTTTTCCGCCAGCGCGATATGACTTACATCAGGCCCTTTTAGTCCGAGAAATTCGGCGCCCCTTGAATCGGCGGCGACTTGATCGGCGGTGCATATCACGGAATCAGCGATAAAAACATCATCAAGCGACCCGCCCTGTGGTCCACCGCGCAGTAACACTCGCGTGGCGTCAACTACAACCAAGGTTGGCTTGCAGAATGTCGCCAGGTCAACAATAGATTGGTCTATGCTTTGATGCATTCTGTATCGCTCGCCGCCGACAACGCCGAAGAAATTTTTCATACCGATAGTACACGAAGAAAGAGAATGTTGCTTGACTATGGGCATGTTGATCAGACGATCAGTATCAATAAAAGGCTTGAGAACCGGCCAGACCTCAAGCTCTTTCCCTTTCAGGTCGGTCTTCACAAATTCATCGTCTGAGGGAAGCAATACTTTCGCCCCGGCCTTTTCGGAGTTTTCCTTAATTCCTGAGCGAAGAAAACATCGCCGGGGGTCGTTGCAGGATATGTCGGTGACAATCACTTCGTTTGCTCCGGCGGCAAGGCATAGCCGAACCATCTCGGCGACCAGATCAGGATTGGTATTGGCCGCTTGAGCCGGGGCGCGATCCCATCCGATATTCGGTTTGATAGTAACTCTTTCGCCTTTCTGGACAAACCGTTTGATTCCGCCGATGGCATCTAAAGCGGCATTGAGGGCGGCGATATGATTGCTATTTTTGGCCAGAGCTATTCCCGGAAGTGAAGCATCGACAGGGATCGTAAAATCAGCGGTCTTCGGAAGGAAGGTTTCATAACTGAAGACCTCGCGGTTGCTAAAAAGAAGACCGGTTCCGCCGGTAATGGCGGCCAGCGCCACTGCCTTTCCGGTTTTTCTTATAAAATCGCGCCGATCCATAGATGACCTCTATAGAATATAAAGTATGATTATAACCGAAGCAAGCCAGAGAACGACATCAAAAAGAAGGGGGCGGTCGGTCAGAAGAAGGGTTGTGGGCGATCCCCCCCGCTCCTCTTTATGCACCAAGTATAGGTATCTGAAAATGCCATAAATGACAAACGGAACGGTGACATACAGATAGCCGGTGTGCAATTTCGCTTTGATGTCAGATGAAAGGGTGTAGAATAGATAAGTAATCACGGTCGATGCAGTCACTACGCCTATCAATTGGTCCAGCAGATATGGCGAATATTTTTCGAGAATCTTTCGATGCGACCCGGCATCACGCTGGAGAATCGTAATTTCGTGTCTTCTCTTGCCAAGGCCGAGAAATAGGGCCAATACGAAAGTAGTAATCAATAGCCATCCGGAGAATTCCACATTTATTGCCACGGCGCCGGCCAGGGCTCGCAATACAAATCCGGCGGCGATAGTCATAACATCGATAATGACAATATTTTTCAATAGAGCAGTGTAAAGAAAATTCAGCGCCAAATAACCAAAAGAAACATATAGAACGGGCAAACTAATCTTGAACGATATAACCAACCCTATCAGCGCCATCAGCAACCCGACTGTACCGGCTGAGCCCACTGAAATCGCGCCTGAAGCGAGGGGTCGGTTTTTTTTGAGGGGATGGATGCGGTCCCGTCTGCGGTCGATGATATCATTTAATATATAAACTGATGACGACAGAAAGCAAAACGCGCCGACAGTGAGCAAGGCCCTTTCGGCAAGAACGGTATCTTCCGCCTTCCCGGCGAAAATCAGGCTGGCCAGCACGACGCCATTCTTGATCCATTGTGACGGACGGATAAGCTTTATGATATTCTTCAGCATTGATTTGATTGTAGTCTATTTTCTGTAATTTTTCAAGGAGAAAACTGGATGGGTGTTTTTATAGAGGGATTTCTTGATCTATGTTGCTTCCGTAATGGAAAAGTATTTTCATCCTCTGCATGAATTATTAGGAAATCATCAATTTGCCTTGAACTATTTCTGAACAATTGTGGAGGTAAAATGTGACCCCCTGCCGGCCTATCTCTTTATGTATCATTAGATTAAAAGTTGCAGGGCGCTGCTCTCAATTGCCCCAAGTCTTTCCCACGGGTCTCGAAAAATGGTAAATATTATCCTGCTTCGACCGACAATATTTTTATTGGGCTGAAAAGTTATCGCTGTAACAAAGGGAAATGAGCAGGCGAGCAACCCGCTGATAATATCAACAATTTGCCTGCACTCATGGCGGCGACTTAATCGATCCAATAATTCCGGATTCTCTTAGGACGAGACAAGCAAATTGCGCCCTTTCTCACTCGTGTAAAGAAAGAAGTGAGTTGGGGCGGAGACAAACACAACCAAACACCCAAAGTGGGGAGGAACCAATGAAGCGCGTTCATTACCTTTCAAGCCTGTTGATCGCCGCCTTTATCTGCAGTGGCATCTGCATCGCGGCCGACAATCAGATTACAGTGGCCGGCTCAAGCACTATTCAGCCGATCATCGAGCAGGCCGCCAAGGAATTCAAGAAGACCCACCCAGACGTCACTTTTGTAATTGGGGGCGGTGGATCAAGTCATGGCGTAAAGGCCACGGCCGCCGGCGAGGTGTTGCTTGGCACATCTTCACGTGACCTTAATGAAAAAGAGATGGCAGAATGGAAAGAGCTGATACCGACGAAAATTGGGATGGATGGCGTTGCAATGATCGTAAATTCCGGCAATCCTGTATCCAAAATTACGAAACAGCAAATTCAGGATATCTACACGGGAAAGATTACCAATTGGAAGCAGGTTGGCGGAAATGACATGCCCATTATCGTAGTCAGTAAGGAAGAAGGTCGTTCAACACTCGACCTTTTCCTGGAATATTCCGGCCTGGAGGCCAAGCAAAGTGAAGACGGAAAGACCATGGTACACCGGATGAAGGGCTCCACGGACTTTTGTCAAACAAACGCCTCGGTTATCGGCCCCAATCGTGAAGCCATTGCGGCCGTCTCCACAAAACCGAGCGCCATAGCCTATGTGTCCGTTGGAATGGCTCAAGATGTCGCAACAAAAGGCGGACATGTTAAACTGCTCGATTTGGATGGCGTGCCGGCCAGCGTTGCCAATGTGGCCAATCATACATATCCTCTGCGCCGCCCGCTCAATGTCGTAACAAAAGGAGCGCCCCAGGGCACTGTGAAGGAATTTGTGGACTTTCTGATGAAGAGTGAAGGACAGCAGATCGTGACAAGTCTTGATTTCATCGCCGTCGGAAATGGAGAGTGATAAATGAGCCGGTGGGACAGACTAAGCATGAGGCAGCGTCTATTGTGGTCCATGATCGTCATTGTGATGGTAGTGGTGGCGGTATCGACATCTCTGCTCCTGTGGAATCAGCGAAAGGCGCTGAAAAATAGCGCAAATCAGATTTCCTCGATGGTGGAGAAGGTCCAGACTGACGCTCTGGAAAAATTCAAGGTCAAGCAGACGGCCGATACAAAGAACGCCCTTACGACCAAGGCAAATAACCTTGCCGACCTGATTGCCCGTCTTTCACCCGTTCCCCTGCTCACATTTGACGTTGATGTTCTTAATCAATATTGTGAGCAAGTCTGCAGGGATCCCGAAGTTGTATTGTGTTACATAACGGACGCTCAGGGCAAGATTCTTACCGATTTTCGAAATGAGGACAACCAGACCTTGCGCTCGCTTATTGACCTCACTAATCAGACGAAAATGACCGATATCGCCGGCAGGATGGCTGGTCGCGAGAATATTCTTCAAATCACCTCAGATGTAAAGCAGGACGAGATGAAGATCGGAACCGTGGCGCTGTTTCTTTCAGAGGCCTCTCTAAAAAGGCAGGAAGAGCAATTTGCCGCTTTTGTTGCCGACACCAGGAATATTTTCGCCTCTTTAGATAAGCAGATAGAGAAACAGATCGGTGAAGAAACAGTGCGAGGTCTGTGGTGGGGAATCATGATAGCATTGTTTGCGCTGGCAGGCACTACGGTTGTGATTTTCTTTGCCGTGCGTTCTATAGTTCGAAGCATCACAAGCATCATACATGATTTAGAAGCGGGGGCGGAGCAGGTCTTTTCAGCGGCAGACCAGGTTTCCTCCTGGAGTCAGCAAATGGCTGAGGGCGCCTCTCAGCAGGCCGGATCGGTTGAGGAAGTGTCGTCCTCTGTCAGCGAAATGGCGGCAATGTCCCGCCAAAATGC
Source organism: uncultured Ignavibacteriaceae bacterium (assembly GCA_964498015.1). Lineage (GTDB taxonomy): Bacteria > Zixibacteria > MSB-5A5 > GN15 > PGXB01 > CAWEZN01. The sequence goes on along the minus strand of CAZCFT010000036.1, from coordinate 16,555 downwards.
TGACAATGCCATGGAGGCCAACTCCCTTGCCGCAACCGCTTCATCCGGCGCCGAGGCAAGCAATGTAGCGATGCAACGGATGTCTGATGCGATCAAGGTGATCAAGCAGTCCTCGGATGAGACCGCCAAGATTATCAAGACCATCGATGAGATAGCCTTCCAGACTAATCTTTTGGCGCTGAACGCGGCAGTCGAGGCGGCGCGGGCGGGCGAAGCCGGAAAGGGTTTCGCTGTTGTCGCTGAGGAAGTGCGTAATCTGGCCCAGAGAAGCGCCGAAGCGGCACGCAATACTTCCAGTCTCATCGAGGGTTCGCAGAAGAACTCCGACCACGGCGTCAAGGTTGCAAAGGAAGTGGGCGGATCGTTGGGAAATATAATCGATGCGGTCCGCAAGGTGACCGGGTTGATTAACCATATTTCCGTTGCCAGCGGCGAACAAGCTAAAGGAGCTGAGCAAATCAATCAGTCGATGTCGGAAATGGACCACAGCGCTCAGCAAAATGCGGCGAATGCCGAACAGTCGGCCGCTATTGCAGAAGAATTGAATGCCCAAGCGGTAGAGCTTAAGAGGGCGCTAAAGGACCTGCAGTCGGTTGTCGTAGGTCATGTCAAGAGTGATGAACCTCCCACTTCCGGATATGAAGAAGTGAAATCGGAGGCCACTTTTGAGAGAAGAAAGGTGCAGTTTTCTCGCAAGATGAAACCGGCGGAGGCATCTTCTCCTTTCGACAGACAGAACACCTCAGCAAAGACCGACGAAAGAGTGACTACTCTGGCCGACTCGAATTAGATATATCAAAATGGCACATGCCCGGTAATATCCGGGCTTGTGCCTGTACTTACTTTTTCACTGCAAAAGGGGAGCTACGTAGGTTATCCGGCAGGATTATCTTTGGGCACGCGATGCCCAGATATCTTTGGTACCATTTCCACTTTTTCTTTTCGTCCTTGATGAATTTCTTCAGCTCTTTTTCATACTGATACATGACGGCATCGTATTTTTCAATCTTCTGGATGAGATTTTCGATATTCTCGCGTCGCTCCATAGCGGTGCGGAAAGTATCATAATCCTTGAAATTGAAAACTGTTTGAACCATCGGTTCGAAAAATACCATTGCCTGGGCGCCGATATAATTCAAAGGCTTGACCGACTCCAGAAAAAGAATCGCCGGCATCGCCATCCGCCACTGAATAACTTTGAGAGCCAGTTTTTCAAGAACGGCATCCTCTTCTTGGGGGATGGACGGTTTTTTGTCATCAGGGATATCCGGAGTCCCTTTGAAAAAGGACATCTCAACCGCCCCCTGCGTCATCTTTTTTGGTTTTCTCCAACCGATCTTTGACAAAGGCGGTTACCTCGTCTCTATTATTCCAGAATCTAATATAGAGGCCTCGGAAATTTTCGAGCCTGGTCGGACGCATGAAGGGCGAGAGCAAAATCCCATTTTTGTCGGGGTAGCATGACCGGTACTGCAACCACTTCTTATGCTGAGTTTGGAAGGTTGTTTTAATCGAAATCTCCTCGTCGGTCAACCTGTATCGAGTGGGGAAATAAAAGGGGGAGAGTGAAGCATAGAGGATGATAAACCCCAGGACGGCAAACCAGGGGGAGTAGGTCATATAGTAAACAATCACAACCAGCAGTACAATAAAGAGCGTGACCAGCGCCGTGACATATTTATTTTTTTTGGCCGGATGGCAGACCCATTCCAGAGCCTGCTTCTCAGGGTTTTCCCTATTTTCCGCGGATTTGGTCTTATTGGCATCATGGGATGGGAGCTGAAGGGGGAGCTGTTCCGGTTCGTTTTCTTTCATGGTATCGGCTTCAATTTTTCTCGGGAGGGGCGGTGCGGTATCGTTCCTTTTTGACCAATTCCATTTTATCCAAGAACTCTTTTGCGTCGATGATTTTCTTGTCGATCAGAAGCCGAACAAGAGCCTCCTGGGCAAGGTTATTGGACAGAGCCAATTCCTCGAAAGTTATATTTCTCTCCTTGCCATCGATGATCATTTTCAAGGCGAATTTTTTTTCTTCTTCCATTAATTTCTCCTGACCGATGAATCTCAGGTCATAATCGCAGAGGCGCTTAGATTAATGTTCTTTCATGAGCTTCGGCTCTCCGGCCTGAATGGTATAGACAGACAGGACAATATTCTGGCGACTCCGGTCAAAAGAGATAAGGCCGGCCATTCCGTGGAAATTGGCGATTCCTGAGAGGTATTGAGCTATATCAGATCTGGAGTATTTATCAGCCTTAAGCGCTTGACAGATGAGAGACATAGCGTCAAAGCCGAGAGCTTCCAGATATCCCGGATCACGCTTGTATTTGCGGTTGAAATCCGATTTGAATTTTTTGTATGATGCTGTCGCCTCGCCGGTCATACGTGCAGACGCAAAATAACAGGTTTTGATCACTTCTTGTCCGAGGCCCAAAACGGTTTTATCGCCCCAGCCTTCACCGCCGAGGTAAGTGGTTTTCAGATTATAGAAATTTATCTGAGGCAGTAATTGCTGGAGCTGGGCAGGCTCCGCCGGAATGAAGAGGCATTCTACTGACGCCGGCGCTTCTGTAGCCGCTATGGTATCTCCGCTTTCGCTTAGGAATACCGCTGAATCGGATATTTTGCCGGAAGAGAGTGTTTTTATATCCGTTATTAACTGGCCGAAATCGGTTTCACGAGGTCGGAAATATTCAATCCCGAGAATAGTACCCCCGAGTTCTTTAAATCTTCCAGCGAAGGCGTCGGCTATGGTCAGATTATCGGCTGTTGTCGGAGTCATGATAGCGGCCGTGTCAAATCCCATCTGCCCAAATGCAAATTCAGCCATCCGGGTTCCTTGACGATCAATGCTGGGCTGAAGCTGGAAGCAGGTTGAAGAAAGCTCGGTTAATCCCCCTTGGCTGGCCGCCGGCGCAATCATAGGGAGATCACTGCAGTAGAGGGTCGCTGAGGCCACCGCGGTTTCCTCGCTGGTTAACGGACCGATGACTGCCGTTGCGCCGTCAGTAAAAAGCCTTCGTATGATCCGGCCCGCCTCGATGCTTTCCCCCTTTGTATCGTACATCACCGGTTTCAGTTTTTTTCCGGTCTCGCGCACATATTGCCCTGCCCTCAGCAAGGAGCCATCAAGAATAGATTCCCCGTATTTCTGCAATTCGCCCGATAGGGGGAGGACCAGACCGATTTCAACTTCCTTTCTCATCATCAATTCGGCATCGGCCTTTATTTTCGAGGCTTCAGCCGCCGGACAATAAGCGAGAATAGAATTTACCGCCTGAAAATTTCCCTGAGCCATTAAACCCCGCGCCAGCGCCAACGCCAATTCGCATTTTTTTGCCTCTGGTTGAGAACCAATGTTAATTCTGTCCGCTATGGGGGTTTGAGGGGCCGAGACTATGGATTCAATAGATCCCAAGAGCGTCTCGTCAAGTTTGCTATCGGAAGATAGGCTATATGAATTTATATAGTTGTCGATAGCCTCTTTGGTATTTCCCTGCCGGAAGTAAATATTTCCGGCAAAGAGGTATGAATATGGAACATAGGGCGATTCGGGATATTCACTGATGACTTTTTCAAAATCCTCAAGACTCTGCTTGAAAGATTTCGCATAATAAGCCGCCTTAGCTTTGTAAAACAGGAAAATATGAGTTAATTCGGGATTAGCCGAGGAAGAATAAAGCTCTGAAAAGAGTTGTTCCGCTTCGAGATATTTATGATCGTTTAGTAGCTCCCTGCCCTGTTCAAATCTGACCGGTTCCGGGCCGGCCGCGATGTCAGCGCTGAACAACAGCAACGGCAGGAAGAGAACAAAAATTGCATTTCGCAAGAAAGTCGGCACTACAGCGAATATCTTCCGAAATCTTCAGGGTTAATCTTCTTCAATCGATCGGCCAGCGATTCAGGATCGTTGCTTATTTCGGTCTGCTGATCGCCCTCTTTGAGATTGAAGAGAGCTTCATCAGCATAAATCGGCGCCCCGGACTTCAGGGCCAACGCAATCGAATCGGATGGACGGGCATCGATTGCAAATACCTTGCCGTCCGCCTTCAGCAGGACGCGGGCATAAAAAGTTTGCTCCTTGAGCTCGGTTATTTCTACCTTTTCCACATGCGCCGATAGAGTTCCGATGACCGTTTTTAAGAGATCATGAGTCATCGGCCTCTTGGAACCGATACCGGATAATTCCATAGCAATGGCCCAGGCTTCCGAGTGCCCGATCCAGATTGGCAATACTTTGTTCAGGTTTAGCGGGGCCAAGATTATCACCGGCGAATTAGTCGTCATGTCCAATGCCAGGCCATCCACTTTTACTTCAAGCATTGCCATTTAGCTTGCCTTTCTTATGACCCACATCTTCACATTCGCGATGACATCCTTCTCGATTTTGATAGGTATGGTATAAACGCCCAGCGACTTAATCGGCTCTTCCAGCAGAATATTTCTTTTGTCAACCGTTGTCCCCTGAGAAGCCAGTAGCTCGGCCACATTTTGCGACGTCACTGAGCCGAATATCTTGTCCTCCTCGCCGACTAGTACCTCAATCGTGAGGGAGAGTTTCTCCAGCTGATCCTTGGTCCTCTCAGCTTCACGCCGTTTTTTGCGCTCACGAATTTGGCTCTGTTTCTCGATTTCGCCGATGGCCTTCAGATTGGCTTTGGTGGCAGAAATGGCGAGATTTCGCGGCAATAGAAAATTCCGGCCATAGCCCGTCTTGACCTCGATGGTCTGACCGGCTTTCCCCATATCCGGAATATCCTGTCGTAGAATCACTTTCATCTTTCTATCCTTTCATTGATTTTTTTCAACTCAACCTAAAATTTTCGCCTTCACATTCCGGAAATCAAAATAGCTATCAAATAGACCGATTACGGCCGCCAAGACCAGCCCCGGCAGTTGCAGGAATAGGAAACCAACATAAAACAGTACCTTCAGAAATGTTGTAAGACGAACTTTCCTCAAAAAATATTCAAACACCGAAAATCCAAAAACCGAATAGAAAATTCCGATAAATAATAGAAAATTGTCTGCGGTTATTTTCATATTTTCAGCGCCTATCAATCGCAAAAATATGAACAGGCCGGTTAGGTAGATACAGAAAAAGGGCATTTTCCAATAGATGAAACTGCCGAACGAGCGTACATACTCACCAGAGCGTCCTAACAGAAAAAAGAGCGCAGAGACAGCCACAAAAAGCTGAGCAATGCCGGAAAGCGCTAACAAAGCGGGCATTAGCCGTTTTAGAATGGCAATAGTATTGTCCACCCATTCGACCGGCCGGCTGACGGAGCCGGACGTAGTCTGATTTCCCATCAAACCGGCATTGACCCAGCCTTGAACTTCATCCAGCGCTTTATAAATCAATTCTCTTTCACCCCAAAATATGATCAGAGATCCTATGGACATGGCAAGCATAGAAATCAAAAAAGCTCTTGAAGGTACCACGCCTTCTGCCAGTAGTCTGCCGAAGATTGTCCCTGGGATTATTATCATCCCCCAGATGCCAATCAGAAGCAAGCTCGGGCCAAACAGTGTTGTTGCCATAAGTATCGATCCCATAGAGCCGATTGCCAGCAGAATCTGTCTCCTTCTAAATGAAAATAAAATCACGCAAAATAGCGCCGCCGTCTCTACCAGATAACCGATTACCGGAATCCCGACCAGGATCGGGAAGACGAGAATGAGGAAGAGGCCAAAAAAATTGAAATATGTTTCAACCTTTTGCCATTCCGGCATGGAGTCCCCCCGGGCGGTCGTCTCTATCGGTATATCTCGCTGGTGAACGGCATTATAGCAATATGCCTCGCTCTCTTAATCGCGTTAGTAATCATCCGCTGATGGAGAGCGCAATTGCCCGAGATTCGGCGAGGGACAATCTTTCCCCTTTCGTTAGTGAATCTTCGAAGTAGTCTGTTATCAAAGTAGTTAATCAAATTCATTTTTTCTTCACAGAAGCGGCAAACGCGCCGTCTTCTTCTTTCAAATTCTGCCATAAAATATGCCTTCAACTATAAAGTGTTATCATCATAATTATAAGCCTGGCATTTATGAGCCTCTGGCTCATTTTCAAGAAATCAGATATCCTGATCTCCATACTTCTCTTCGAATTTATCCGCCTGTTCTTTGGTCGGTTTTACTTCAATGGCGCTCGCCGCCGGGGCCTCAGGATTGGGCGCTACGGCAGGTTCGACCAAAGGTTTGGGAGCGGCGGCGATGTCATGTCCGGCGCCGATTTCATCTTCGGGCTCATTATCAAGATTTCCTTCATAGATAACGGTTAGGTACCGGATATAAGGCTCTTCGATCTTATAGAATCTTTCCAGCTCGGCCAGAGCCTTTGTGTTGCCGTCAAATATAACCCGGGTATAGAATCCCTGGGTAAATCTCTTGATTGGATAGGCCAGACGACGGATTCCCCATCGATATTCTCGAAATACTTTGCCGTCATATCGATGAATTACATCGCTGACAGCCTTGATCTGGCGATCGAAAGTTGCATCGTCTGCCTGTGGACTAAGAATAAAAGTGGTCTCGTAAAGACGCATCAAAAACCTCCCTGCGGACGTTTAATGAGCCCAAGGCTCACTATGGTTTATTCAAACGGCTCCGGACTGATTTTTGTTTTCATCCGAAGCAGGGTTATTATTTTCAGTCTGGTCATCGCCGGACTGATTATATAAACTCATCGCCTTCTCGGCATTATTAGCTAATAAATATAATACAGCTTCACACGCTTTTTCAAGCATTTTATTCTTTATTTTCAATTCTTCATGGCCAAATTGCCCCAAGACAAATGCAATCGGGTCGGCCTCCGGAGGAATTGGCCCAATTCCCATCCGAAGGCGCAGAATATCTTGTCTCCCAAGATGATAGATAATCGAAGCCACTCCATTGTGTCCACCATCAGCGCCGGCCGTGCGAATACGGATTTTTCCAAGGGGAAGGTTGAAATCATCGTAGAGAATCAATAAGTCATTGGCTGATAAACCGTTACTGACACAATGTTCAAGGGCCTGAGCTACCGCCAGCCCGGAATTATTCATATAAGTGGTTGGCCAAATAAGCCTGACAACTCGCTCTTCAATCGACTTTTCAGCATAATAGTAGTCGCCTTTGCCTGGACGCGGGCTTATCTCCCACCCTTTGGCGAGAAGATTTAGTAACTCGAAGCCAAGATTATGTCGGGTGTTTTCATATTTCCGTCCGATGTTGCCGAGACCGATGAGAAGGGAAGTGCGATTCATAGCCACAACACATCTTTTAAGAGCCTTAAGCCTTCATCAGCCTCAGCGAGTTCGTTACGACGAACAGCGAGGAGAAGGACATGGCGGCGGCGGCTATCACTGGCGATAGGCCAAAACCAAGGATAGGGTAAAGCACACCGGCGGCTATTGGGATGGCAATAATATTATAAAAGAAGGCCCAGAATAAATTCTGCTTGATTGTCCGGTAAGTAAGTTTCGAAATATCAAGCGCCTCCAAAAGGGAATTGAGATTATTGCGCACCAGAATAATATCCGCCGATTCCATGGCGATGTCGGCGCCGCTTCCCAGAGCCACGCCAATATCGGCCGCGGCCAATGCCGGCGCATCATTGATGCCATCGCCCACCATAATAACCTTATTGCCCGCTCGTCTTAGAGTCTCCACAATCACTGCCTTCTGCTCCGGCCTTATCCCGGCCTCAAATCTCTTTATCCCGAGCTGAATTGCCACCCCTTGGGCCGTTTTGTAATTATCGCCGGTCAGCATTACTATTTCACGGCCATTCTTTCGGATATTTTCTATGACAGCCGAAGCCTCATCTTTAATTTTATCGGCCAGGGCAAAATATCCGACCGCCGCCGAATTGGAAGCGACAAATACGACTGTCCTCCCTTTTTCCATTTCACTCTGCGCCAAATCGGAGAAAGCGCTTATATCGATTTTCTCTTTTTCAATGATTGCACTATTGCCGACAAAAACCTTTGATCCATTTATTTCCCCCGCCATGCCGAACCCGGGTAGTTCGGCGATATTTTTGCCACTCAGGAGTTTGATATTCTGTGTTTTTGCTTTGTCAACGATTGCATGTGCCAGCGGATGATTGGAGGCGGACTCAATAGAAGCCGCGAGTTGGAACAGCCTTTCGTCATTCTCATCATTCAGGGAAAAGAAATTGACTACCTCGAATTTCCCTTCAGTCAGAGTGCCGGTCTTATCAAACATAACGTGAGTAGCGGCGGCGGTATTTTCCAGTATGTCGCCGCCGCGAATGTATATGCCGCGCCGCGCTGCCCGCCCGGTGCCGGCCAGGATTGCCGTTGGCGTAGCCAGGCCAAGAGCGCAAGGGCAGGCGATTATCAGCACAGCCACCGGGGCGGTCAATAACATTGGGCTATTTTTATCAACCAGAAACCAGACTGCGAAAGTTATAACGGCTATCAAGAGCGCTATCGGAACAAAAACACCGGCAATCTTATCGGCCAATTTCTGCACGGGGGCTTTTCGGTTTTGCGCCTCATTGACCATGCGAATAATGCCGGCCAAAAATGTATCCTCACCGACCCCGGTTACCTCAAATTTGAAAACTTTTCCGCCATTAACCGAACCGCCAATGACCGAGTCACCCGTTTTCTTTTCCGCAGGTATAGACTCGCCGGTGAGCATAGCTTCATCTATCGACGGATTCCCTTCAACGATTTTTCCGTCGGCGGGGATTTTTTCTCCCGGCCTGACCATCATTACCATCCCGGATCGGATCGATTTGATATCAACTTCTATTTCCTGCTCCTCAATAACCGCCGTGCCCTTATCAGGACGAAGGCGAAGCAATGCTCCTATGGCGTCACGGGCCTTCCCCTTGGCTCTGCTTTCGAGAAATCTTCCAAGAAGAATCAGAGTGATAATGGCGGCGGCAGTCTCAAAATAGTAATGAGAATCGGCGGTGGCTGTGAAAAAGAGCAAGTTCAAAAAGATATAAGCGCTATAGAGAAAGGCCGCCAGCGAACCGAGCGCGATTAGCGAATTCATATTGGCGGTGAGATGCTTTGTTTGGCGGAAAGCGTCTGCAAAAATGTCTCTACCGGAATAGAAAAAGACGGGAAGTGTTAGAAGAAACAAGATAATTCCTTCCAAGATATGATTTAGAGCATGCGGCCGCAGGAGCATGGTTATCATGCTGATAATTATGACAGGCAAGGCGAAAATCAATGCGGAGAGGAAATTTTTCTTGGCCTTACGCGATTCCTCTTCCGATAAGTCTCTGGCATTCTCCGCCCTTTCGGCAGTATAACCAAGGTCGGTGACGGCGCTAAAGACTGCGTCCTCTTTGACTAATTCCGGTTCAAACTTGATATGAGCTACTTCGGTGGCGAAATTGACCTGCGCCTGATTCACTCCTTCAAGGTTGGAGAGCCGATGCTCTATTTTGGCGGCGCATCCGGCGCAATGCATATTGCCGATTTTAAGATTTAATTCCTTTGGCTTAGACATAGCTTATTAATTAAATAAGAAAAGGAAATTTTCCGGAAAAGCTAATAAAACTTGCCTCACACGGCGGGCCAATTTTCGGCCAACCAAGACGCGGCGATTATTTGAACCCGAGCGTTAGGAGCAACTGTGGGCATTTTTTGAGTAGCTCGCGCTTGACTTTGGCGCGCGCCCGATGAAGATACCATCTTACAGTCGCCTCAGGCATATTCATAATATTGGCCACATCATCAATATGGCAGCCATCAATATCACGCAACAGAAATGCCGATCTCTGCTTGTCATTCAGAGAATCGGCGGCCTCATCTATGTAGCGGCGCAAACGATCGCGCTGAAAAGAAAGGTCCGGGGTATCATGCTTGTCATCAGCCCTTTCCGGCATGTCGTCGATCGATTCATGCCGATAGCGGCGATGCTTTCTCATATAGTCGATTGAAGCGTTTACCGTAATGCGATATAGCCAAGTGTAAAATTTTTTGGTTTCGTCATAACGCCAGATATTGCGACTGGTTTTGACAAAAACATTCTGCATAATATCGGCCGCTTCATCATAGTCGCCCACCATTTTGTAGGCCAGTGAGGCAACCTGATTGCGATATAATCTCATCAGCTCAGAAAAGGCATTCTTATCGCCCTGTTTTATTTGGGCGATTATTTCTTTGGTTTCCCTTTCAAGGCGGTCCGATTCTTCATCGTCCCGCCACCGCGGACTTTGAGCGCTTCTGAAGCTTCTGATCGCAGAGGTTTTCATTTTTGTTCTCCCACCACAGCGGACTTTCAGCCTGCCTATCCTGTTTATAATAGACGATAATAGTATATTTTATAAGTTTAACAAGCGAAAATATTGATAGTTCCACAAAATTTTCGCCATTTCACATAGGAAACGAACAAAGAAGCAGACTTGACTTTTGCAATTTCCCGGTCTCGTCCAATATGGGATGATCGAAACTCAATATGTCGGCCCCGCAATTCCTTTGAAATAAATAATTTACAGGCAAACTATAATCGCCGGCAACAGAGATGCCCAGAAAGAAGCCCCGCCAAATCAAGCAGGGCTTTTAATATTTCATTCTGTTCGAGAAAAGACTATCGGAAACTCACAATATAATCCATTGGGTTGACTTGGCGGTCGTCCTTGACAACTTCATAATGCAGATGCGGTCCTGTTGAATAACCGGTCGAGCCGACATATCCGATCAGTGTTCCGCGTGTGATATTCTGACCGGATACGGCCTTGATCCGGCTCAGATGACCATATCGGCTCATATATCCGAATCCATGGTCTATTTCTATCAGATTTCCCAGACCGCCGTCAGAAAATGCGGCGAATTTCACCACTCCGTCGGCAGTGGCGTAAATCGGAGCGCCGGTTCTATTGGCGATGTCAACGCCGCTGTGGAATTGTTGATTCCCCGTAAAGGGGTCTAATTTCATACCGAACCCGCGGCTGAAATGACCACGCGTCGGCATGATTGACGGTGTATGATCAAGAAGAGATTTTTTGTCGGAGAGGACATTATAAACCTCTTCATATTTTTCTTTTTCGAAGTGGGCCAATCTCAGCAAAGCCTCTACATTGGATTCGGTCGAATTGGCCAATTGCACTGAACTCGAGATTCCTGCGCCGGAATTTTCCGGGCCGCCGATGCCGAGCTGTCGTTCATCAAGACTTATTTCAGGAAGATTAAAAATATTTCGTATGACAATTTCTTTTTCTACCAGATCCCCATAAATGTCGGAAATTTTTGATACTCGCCCTTTCAAATCCTCAAACTTCTTTGAAAGAAAAGCATTTTCGGATCGCAGTTTTTTTATTTCAAGAGTTGAGACCTGCGATCTGACAAATGATGTTGTCAGCAGAATATTAGCAATGAATAGAAAGGCCGCTATTGCAGCGCACCCAAAGATCAAACGATATGACAATTGGAATTGACGCAATTTATCCCGACTGTCGGTTATAAGCATAAATACTAATTTCTTGTTCAGCATACCTAATTTCCAATCCTTTGGCTGATGGCCCGTAACCGGAATATCTCCACACACACCAAAAAGTCGTTCGAACATAATCGATACTATTTCTCAAGTCAACAAAAATATCACAAAAATTTTTTGGGCGGCCATCCGATTACTACTTAATCAGTTGATATTCTTTTCTCAATACTTTTTCCACCACTCTAATAAATTTTTCGCTATTTAGGTTCTGCAAACTGTAGAGATGCCAATATATCTTCCGCGGCATCACAATCATATTTTTTTTCTTGGACGCCATCTCATAACCTTTCTTTTATTTCCGGAATTCAGGCGAAAGATTATGTGGTGACCCCATATAATCTATCGACTCTATCCCGCAAAATGTTAACTTTCTGAACTGGAGGATTGCAGAAACCGTGCCCCTGCCAACGACTGCCCAAAAAATCAACTCAGAAAACTCATCTCCTTGAAATACAGTTAGATAACCGCCTGTATAGCTGTCAAAGATCGGTCAATAAGAAAAATATTTTGTTATTACGTGGGAAAAATCCCATACAATGTAGCAAAGCTGTTGGAAGGCAAGAGACTTTGCTTTCATGCAAATCACCGCTTGACATCAATTTTTCTCTTGTTAAATTTATCCCCGATTGAAATCCCCGAATTGAGGAATAATAGGAAATGCAGACAATAAAAAATAGAGTCGCCCTTATAACAGGAGCTTCGTCGGGAATTGGACAGGCAACTGCAATTTTATTTGCTCAAAATCAGGCTCGCCTCATATTGGCCGCACGAAGAACTGACCGACTTGAAAAACTTGTTTCCATGCTTAAATCGGAGCACAAAATAGAAGTCCATTATTTTTCTCTCGATGTTCGTAACCAGAAGCATGTGGCAGAAAAAATAGATTCACTGCCTGATGAATGGAAAGAGATTGATATTCTTATCAACAATGCCGGGCTCAGTCGCGGCCTGGATAAGTTGCACGAGGGAAAAATTCTCGACTGGGAAGAAATGATTGATACTAATGTTAAAGGACTTCTCTATGTGAGTCGCGAGGTTATTCCGGGGATGATCAAGAGAGGCAGGGGTGATATAGTTAATATCGGTTCGATTGCGGGACATGAGGTTTATCCGGGAGGAAGCGTTTACTGTGCCTCCAAACATGCGGTCGATGCTATCACAAAAGGAATGCAGATTGATCTGGTTGATACGCCGATAAGGGTCTGCACGGTTGATCCCGGAATGGTTGAAAGCGAATTCAGCGTGGTTCGATTTCGCGGGGATCAAAAGCGGGCCGACAAAGTATATACCGGTATCAAGCCCCTGTCCCCCGACGATGTGGCCGAGGCAATATTGTTTTGCGTGACTCGCCCGCCGCATGTGAATATTCATCAACTGCGCATAATGCCTACCGCTCAGGCCTCGGCGACTATTGCATACAGAAAAATCTGAAACTGTCGGGGGTTCCAAATTTCCGGGGCGCAAATGGAGACGCCGCCGAGTTCGATTGTGATACAGTTCTCAGTCAAACGCCTGATCCGGCTGTTGACGGACTGGAAATAATTTATAAGAACGCATAGAGACAATAGGGGGACTGCCTCGCAAAGGCTTGGGGTGATTGATAGGACCGCTCTTTTAACATTTTCCTCCGGCTCACATACAATCATTTTTCTTGACTTTGGTTTGGGATTTGGTTAGGATTACGTTTTAACGGAATATTAGAGGACAGAGAAATTTGGAGACTCAGGAGAAGGAAATCGGCAAGAAAAACGACCTCTTCGAGAAATGCGTTCAATTCACTACCGCCGATGAGATCAAAGCGCTTGGGATATACCCCTATTTCCATCCGATATCATCTTCTTCGGACAATGAAGTTGTTATAAACGGGCAGAAATTGATCATGATCGGCTCCAATAATTATCTGGGGCTGACTGACGACCCGCGTGTCAAAGAAGCGGCCGCTAAAGCGGCTCAGAGATTCGGTTCCGGATGCACCGGTTCGAGATTTTTAAACGGGACTCTCGATCTCCATATTGAGCTGGAAGAACGGCTTGCCAAATTCATGAAACGGGAGGCGGCCCTGGTTTTTTCCACCGGATTTCAAACTAATCTCGGAACCATTTCCTGTCTGGTAGGGAAGAGCGACACTCTTGTTATCGACCGCGCTGATCATGCCTCGATAGTGGACGGTTGTCGTCTTTCTTTTGGAAAGGTTGTCAAATTTGCTCATAATGACATTCAGGATTTGGAGCGGGTCTTAAAAAACATTTCGGAAAATGGCGCCCGCGGCGGGATCTTGATTGTTGCCGATGGCATATTCTCCATGGAAGGCGATATTATCCAACTGCCGGGGCTGGTTTCTGTTGCGAAAAAATATGGCGCCCGGGTTATGATTGATGATGCTCATGCTATCGGAGTGCTGGGCGAAGGGGGACGGGGCACTGCCGAGCATTTTGGCATGATAAACGGCGTTGATATCACTATGGGCACATTTTCCAAGTCTTTCGCTTCGCTGGGCGGATTCATTGCCGCCGACACAGCAGTGGTCAATTATATCAAGCATTTTTCGCGCGAATTTATTTTCTCGGCGTCAATTCCTCCTTCTGCCACAGCCGCGGCGTTAGCGGCGCTCGACATAATAGAATCTGAACCGCACCGACGCGAAAATCTCTGGAAAAATGCCCGCAAAATGCTTCGGGAATTTAAGAATCTTGGCTTTGACACGCGTCAGTCGGAGACGCCGATAATTCCACTTCTTATTGGCGAGGATTTGGATACTTTCAGATTCTGGAAGGCTCTGTTCGACAAGGGAGTGTTTGCCAATCCCACTATTTCTCCGGCAGTCGCTCCGGGCATGGCGATTATTAGAACTTCCTATACCGCTACCCATACGGAAGAACAGCTGGATCGGGTACTGGAAGTATTCAAAAAGGTCGGTAAGCAAATAGGAATAATTTCATAAATTATAGTACAATGTCGCAGGGCATTGAAGTCATAGAGGTTGAATCTCCTCAGCAATTAAAAGCATTTATAATGCTTCCTTTTAAGCTCTATAAGAATGAGCCTTTTTGGGCGCCGCCTCTGATTTCTGAAAGGAAAGAATTTTTCGACAAGGCCAAAAATCCATTTTATCGAGGCGCCAAGACCAAACTTTTCTTGGCCATGAAAGACGGCAAGCTTGTCGGCCGCATCGCCACCTGCGTAAATTATTATCATAACGAATTTCATTCGGACAAAGTCGGCTTTTTCGGATTCTTCGAATCAATAGACGATTTCGAGGTGGCGTCGAAATTATTCAAAGTCGCCATGATAACTTTGAAATCCGAAGGGATGGAGATAATGCGCGGACCAACCAATTTCTCCACCAATCATGAAATTGGATTCCTGATTGAAGGCTTTGATCATCCCCCGACAATTATGAATCCGTACAATAAGCCATATCTGCCAAAATTGGCCGAGAAATTCGGGCTGAAAAAGGTGATGGATTTGCACGCTTATTTGATCACCAAAGAGACTCCTATTTCCGAAAGACAGTTGCGAGTGGTCAATAAAATAAAAGAGAGAAACAATATCAGAATAAGGGCCCTGGACCTCTCCAAGTTCGATGAAGAAGTGAGATTGATCAATCAAATATATAATCAGGCCTGGGTGCATAATTGGGGTTTTGTGCCGATGCCGGAAGATGAGTTTTTTCACATGGCCAAAAGCCTGAAAGATATTGTTGACCAGGACATGGCGCTGGTGGCTTATGTCAATGATGAACCTGCGGGTTTCTCCCTGGCAGTGCCCGATGTAAATCAAGTATTGATACGTTTAAATGGCCGGCTTTTCCCGTTGGGGATTTTTAAAGTTCTCTGGAATACTAAAATTCGGAAAAAAATAACCGGCGTGCGGATGCTGACAATGGGCGTCATTCCCAGATTTCAAAAAAGAGGCATTGATAATATTTTCTTCGTAGAGACATATCTTAGGGGGGTCGAAAGGGGTTACAGCTGGGCTGAGCTTTCATGGATTTTGGAAACCAATGAATTGATGTGTCGCGCCGCTGAAAATATGGGGGCGGTTCTCTACAAGAAATACCGCCTTGTTGAAATGCCGATTTAGATGAAACTGTGGTTGGCCATACTCCTGTCTATTTTCCTGTCATTCATCATATTAGCGTCCTGCCAGAGTAGGTATCGCCCTCGATTTTACTTGATTCAAGAATCGGTCCAGCGCGAACTTACATTGGACGACAGCTATTATCTGGAAGGGTACAAAATATCTCCGCGCCCGCTGGAAAATTTAATTGTTCCCGGCGCAGGAACCGTACTGGTGACCAATCAAAAATCGGTCCGCCCTGACAAAAAAGAAATCCCCGCCGGCTTGATGACGGTGCAAGGTGAAATGATTTATAGAATCGTCATCGCTCTTCCCGCCCGTCAAAAGCCGGATTTACCAAAGATACCGGTCAAGGACTCTCTGGATTTGGCCGACAATTCGCTTTGCAAATTGATCGGCAGATATGAATTGCCCGACTCGCTTAATTTATATTATTGCCGGGAGGGGTATCTGAAAATCGATTCGGTCCCGTCAAAAGCCGGGTTTGAAAACAAGTCATCGAGTTTCCGTTCCGTCACAAGGCCGGATTTCCAAGCTTTTTTATGGGGCAGATATTTTAATATCAAGAATGATTCCTTGCAATTCTCAGGGGAATTAAGGGTGAAAAAGGGGAAGTAAGCCGCTAATGCGGCTGGGACTTGACAGGAACCGCCGATTGAGTACATTGGAAGGAAGGCCAATGATTCAATTATGATGATCCCATAGTAGGGAGCAAAAATTTTGCATTTATCCTTTTGGGGATCGGACAAATTCATCAATTGGAGGGTAGTGTGGAAAAGAAAAAAGGGCTTGTACCACCTGCTAAAGACAAGAAGAGGCTCGCAATCTGGAGGACATTGACCCAGAAAGAGAAGAATCAAATCTGGAGGTTACTAAAAAATAGACCCTGAGTTTATTACATTCTTTTTGGCAGCCGTTCTTTTTGCCGCCTATATATATTTGATCTTTAATTGTGCTCGCATCGCTGGACGAAAAGGCTACAGCTATGGATTTTGGCTATTCATGGCGATCA
>CAZCFT010000035.1:0-21688 GCA_964498015.1 uncultured Ignavibacteriaceae bacterium | reverse complement strand
AGAATTTCAGTCGGAAGGCGGCGATGGCACGGTCAAAGGCGAATCTTAACAACGCTCGCGCCGGCTATAATTATTCCCGCAATAATGTCGCGACACAAATAAAAACATCATATCTAAAGATGAAGAAGGCGAGCGAAGCTTTTGACCTGGCCGGAGAGAATGAGGCCGCCGCCAAAGAAGATATGGCCATTGTTCAAGAGAAATATAATCTGGGAGCCTCAACAATTCTTGAACTGCTTGATGCACAGGTGAGTCTTATCACTGCCCAGACCAGCCAAATCAAGTCCGAATTCGATTACAACCTTGCGGTCGCCACACTCGAAAATGCGATGGGCCTAAGATAATTATCCATATTTCAAAGGATTTCTATATGAAATTAAAGAAAAAAACATACCTGATTGGCGGCGCGATTTTCATTCTTGTCATTATAATCATTGTCAATGTAGTCGGCAGTCGTAAAAAAATGACTTCTGTTCAGGCGGAAGGGATAAAGAAAAAAGACGTGGTTGAGGAAGTCTCCGCTTCCGGCTGGATTCAACCCAAGACAAGAGTCAATATTACCGCTGAAGTGAATGCCGAAATAATTGCCATATCAGTCAAAGAAGGCGAATCGGTTACAAAGGGGCAATTGCTTATTCAACTTGATACCGTACAATTGCAGAAGGATGTTGATAATTATCGTTATTCATTAAATGAACTAAAAGCCCGGACCGAGGCGGGAAAGTCGGCATTTCTTCAGTCGGAAGAAGAGTACAACCGCCAGAAACAGCTATTTGACAAAAAGCTGACCTCGGAAACGCTGTTCAAGAATTCAGAATATGCATATATGTCAAATAAGTATAACTACGAGGCGATGCTCAGCCAGACCAAACAGGGGGAAGCTCTTTACGGGAAAGCAGAGGATAATCTGGGAAAAACCCGGATTCTCGCCCCGATGGATGGTGTGCTCACATTCCTCGATGCCGAGGTTGGTGAAATAGCGCAGGCCCAGACCGCATTTACTCAGGGCAAGACGCTTATGACCATATCAAATTTGGCCGCCTTTGAGGTTGAAGTTGATGTGGACGAGACCGAAATTACAAAAATCGGAAAAGGGCAGAAAGCCAAGATTGAAGCTGACGCCTTTCCGGATTCCGTATTTTTGGGCGAGGTGATTGAAATAGGAAATACAGCAGTCACTAACAATGCGGGACAAGATCAGTCCACCAACTTCAAGGTCAAAGTTCTTTTCAATGAAAATAATCAGAATATCAGGCCGGGAATGTCGGCGACGGTTGACATTATTACGAATACCAGAGAGAAAGTCCTTACCGTTCCGTACGGCGCCATAGTCATGCGGCTTCCCAAAGATACAGTCGAAGCCGGATCGAATGCGAAAACCTCTGGGACCGCCGATGCCCAGGCGGCTCTGGCCGGGTCGGCTGATTCCAATGAGAGCGAGGGGAAGGAAAAAGAGAAGGAAAAGGAGTTGAAGGGCGTATTCATTATAAAAGACGGGAAAGCAAAATTTGCCGTAGTTGAAACCGGTGTTGCCGACCAGAAAAATATTGAGGTAATATCAGGCGTGGCTGAATCGGATTCTGTAATCACCGGCCCATTTAAGACTCTCAGATCATTGAAAAACGGCGAAAATATAAAAACTGAAAAACAATTCAAGCCGGAGACAAGCAATTAATGCCGCTTATTGAAACAAAAAATATCTGGAAGACTTATGAAATGGGAGCGGCGGTAGTGCACGCTTTGCATGACGTATCCATGACTATCGAAAAAGGCGATTATGTCGCCATTATGGGTCCGTCTGGTTCCGGAAAATCAACCTTGATGAATTTGGTCGGCTGTCTTGACACACCGTCTCAGGGAGAATACTTTTTTAATGGAAAGCTTGTCAGCCGGATGGATGATGATGAATTGGCTACTATCAGAAATAAAGAAATAGGATTTGTCTTCCAAACTTTTAATCTGATGCCGCGAGCTTCGGCATTACATAATGTGGAACTTCCCTTAATCTATAATGGGACGCCCCGCCATCTTAGAGAAGAGAAAGCCCGCAAGGCTTTATCCGTCGTCGATCTTGCTGACCGCATGAATCATCGACCCAATGAGCTCTCCGGCGGCCAAAGACAGCGCGTGGCCATCGCCAGAGCGCTGGTAAACGAACCATCATTGATACTTGCCGACGAACCTACCGGGAATCTTGATTCCAAAACCGGTCTGGAAATCATGCAATTATTTTCCCGTCTCCATGGGGAGGGGAATACAATCATTATCGTAACTCATGAGCTTGAAGTAGCCACCTATGCCGATCGCGTTTTGCATATTCGCGACGGAATGATAGACCGCGATGAGAAAGTCACCGCGGCCCAAAAGGTCGCCAACGGCTCAAATTTATGATTGTCTGGGAAATCTTTAAAATGGCGTTATATGCCCTCAGAGTTAATAGGCTGAGGACATCGCTGACCCTTTTGGGCATAATTATCGGGGTATCTTCGGTGATAACGATAATATCGGCCCTTGAGGGCTTGTCTCAATCGATTAAGTCGGAACTTGATAAGCTTGGACCGTCCACTTTTATCGTGACAAGATTCGGCATTATCATGGGGCATGATGCCTTCATGGATGCCCTCAAACGTAAGCCGATAAAGTATGAATATCTGGAGGCTATTGAAAAAGGATGCCAGGATTGCGAAAAGACGGCGGTGCGCTCATTTTCGCAGGGCGAAGTTAAATATGGCAATAGAAAACTAAGGCATGTATTTATTGCTGGCGGGACGGCAAATCTGATTGATATTGTGGATTTTGAAATCGGCCAGGGAAGATTCCATACTCTGGAAGAAGACCGCACTCGAAGCCGCGTCGCTTTTATCGGGACAACGGTCGCGGAGGAATTATATCCCGGAATGGACCCCGTCGGCAAATCGATCAAGCTGAATGGCGTCAATTATCAGGTAATCGGGATTGCAAGAAAACAGGGCTCTTCTTTGAATGAGGACGCAGATAAGATTGTCTTTGTGCCATATTCCGCTTTTATCAGAGATATTGGGGATTTCTGGGGAAGCACGAATATTTTTGTCAAAGCGGTTTCTGTTGAGAAATTATCCGACGCGATGGATCAGACAAGGGTTGTTCTACGTTCCATTCGCCATGTTCCGTACGATAAAGAGGATGATTTCGGCATATTAACCGCCGACGCCGTCATGGCCGTTTTCAATGATGTCACAAAATATATTCGGATGGGTCTGATTGGGATATCTTCTATCGCCCTTATTGTCGGCGGAATAATTATCATGAACATCATGATGGTTTCAGTCACCGAGCGAACCAGAGAAATTGGAATCAGAAAATCAATCGGAGCCAGTCAGAAAAATATCTTGCTTCAGTTCCTATTTGAATCCCTCGTTCTTTCGCTCTGCGGCGGTATAATTGGCATCACCATCGGAGTTGTCCTTGGTAATGTTCTCATAAACCTTATCAAGATGAATATGACGCCGTCGCTCTTTGCTATCGCCGTCGGCTTGATTATCTCGACTGGCACAGGGTTGTTTTTTGGAATCTATCCGGCTATGAAGGCGGCCAGACTTCAACCGGTAAAAGCCCTAAGTTACGAATAATCACCCATGATGACCGCGATTGAAATGAAAGAGGGCATCCTGATGGCGCTAAATGCTCTCTGGTCGAATAAATTCCGATCCTCCCTCACAATTCTTGGAGTATTGATCGGCGTCTGGTCTGTTATTGCTATGACATCTTTAGTGCAGGGTCTTGATAACGCCGTCCAAGGGTCTATCGATGAATTAGGAAGTAATGTCATCTTTGTTGATAGATTCGCCCCCAGTGTTAATGATGAGGAATTGGATGAAGAGCAAAGAAGTCGCAAGTTTATGACCGTCGCTGAGGCTGATGCTATCCGTGACAACTGCCCGGCAGTGTCTGCCGTATCCCCGGAGAATCATTTTTGGGGTAACGGTGGAGGAAATATTGTCAAATATAAAGGAAGGAAAGCAAATCGTCCTGCGCTGGTTGGCGTCCTGCCCGATTATATTAAAGTCAGGGTTACGCCCGTTGAATCAGGGCGGTTTATCGGCAAGCTCGATGACGAAACCAGGGCTATGGTTTGTGTTCTTGGCTCCGATGCAAAAGAAGCCCTGTTCCCGGAGGAGGATCCTCTCGGAAAGCAAATCAGAGTCAATAATGACAGGTTCACTATCATCGGATGTTTTAAGAAGAAGGAAGCGATGTTCGCCAATGAAGAGAACAACAAAGTCTTTATACCGCTTAAGACTTATATGAAAATCCATCCTGAGGACGACGCGCTCACGCTTGCAGTCAGCGCCCAATCGACAGGACAGGTGGAAGAAGCCAAAGAGCAGATTACGGTGGCCTTAAGAAAGCTTCGGAAGGTGCCGTATGATAAAGATAATGACTTTGCAATTTTCGGTCAGGAAAATATTAAGGAAATGGTGGGGAATATCACCAAGTATATCTATATTGCCATGATTGTTATATCTTCGGTGGGGCTTATGGTCGGCGGCGTCGGAGTTATGAATATAATGCTTGTCTCGGTGACAGAACGCACCAGAGAAATCGGCGTTCGCAAAGCCATTGGGGCGAAAAGGAATAATATCCTCTGGCAATTCCTCATTGAAGCGATGACCCTCTCCGGCTCCGGCGGGGTTTTGGGCATCATGCTGGGTGTTGCGACTTCGCTTCTCATAGGAGCTTTGTCGCCGCTTCCCTTCGGAATTTCTTTTCTCTATGTGACGCTTGGTTTCGTGGTGGCGGTCTCGGTCGGTCTGCTGGCGGGAATGTATCCGGCATATCGCGCCGCCAAAGTAGATCCCATTGAATCTCTGAGATACGAATAAACATAATATTTTGCTATTGCCGTTTTATACTCGTCTATATAAATTGGCGCGGTATGATAAGGATTTTTGAATGAAATTGCTTTCTCTGCAGGCCATTCTTGCGTTTTCTTTGCTCCTGGTCGTCGGTTCGGCTGGTTATAGTCAGGAGCCGGCGCCGGAGGAAAGTTATGCGACCGGAACGGAATTTCAGGTTGATTTGGCCTGGTTTCGGACCGACAATATTAAGCTTAATAGGCTGGAAGTTTATTACAGGATTTTTAATAATGATCTTCAATTTAAAAGAGTCGAAAATGCTTATCAGGCAAACTATGAAATATCCATAATCGCTTATGATAATAAAGGTCGCCCGGTTGATAGCCGTAGTCGGAAGAAAAGTTTTTCTCTGGCATCATATGATAGGACCGTTTCAGAAAAGGACTACCGCGCCAGCCAGATTAATATGATTCTTCCCCCCGGGAAGTACAAAATCGAATGCACTCTTAGGGATAAGAACGGCAATGGCCGGGCCAGGAAAGCGCTCAAAACCAACCTGACTGGGTTTGATAATGATAATCCTCAGATGTCTGGAATCGAATTTGTTCAGACCGCCGATAGCGCCGTCCTGGATTCATTATTTCTGAAGGGAAATAGAACTATTATTCCATCTGTCGGTAGAGAATATGGCGGCGATTCTGCCGCCGTTTTGCTTTATTATCAGGAGATTTATCAGGGGAAAGGCAAGCGCGAAGATATCAAAATTGAGACTCAAATTCTGGATGCCAAACATGACGTGGTATATCGAGATACTCTTACATCAACATTCAGCGAGGGTGCTATTTGTCAATTACGACAAGCTTCGCTATCCGGCATGAAGGCCGGTATGTATATTCTTGAAGTAATTCTCAGGGGACGCCGCGAGAAGATCGTAGATGACATGAAAGAAACATTTTGGATTAACTGGTCGCCCGAGGCGCTGATTAATAATGATTTTGAAGCCGCCGTTCAGCAATTGAAATATATTGCCGCGCCTGCTGAAATGCGGAAGATTGAAAATGCTCCGACGCCTGAAGAAAAACTTAAACAATGGAATGAATTTTGGCTTTCCCGCGATCCAACTCCAGGGACCGCGGAGAATGAAGCGAAAAAGGATTATTATCGGCGCATCGAAATTGCGAATCAGCGCTACACGGTAATGAAAAAAGAGGGCTGGCTTGCTGACAGAGGTATGATATTTATCACTTATGGGGAGCCGGATCAGATTGAGGAATATCCTTTTGAACTGAGCCAAAAAGCGTACCAAGTCTGGTACTATTATAGCTCTGGAAACGCAAGAAAATTTGTCTTCGTTGACGAATGGGGAGATGGTGACTATAGACTTCAATATCCCTATGACGGGGCGCTCAAATAGGTGAAAATGAATATGCGAGATAATCATAGAATAATATCGATGACCTCCATCATTATGCTGACGATGTGCTTCTGGGCATCTGCTCAAATGCCGCCGCAGGGGCCGATAAGCATTCAATCCTCAATATTGACCTTCCCCAATCCAAAGAACGGCCCGGAAGTCTATGTTGAATTTCCATTCGCTATTAATCGCAACCAGTTTTCCTTTGTGCTTTATGACAGCGTCGGCGCTATTTATGAAGGGTCGATATTTGCGGAGGTGTTGATTTATGACACGCTCGGCAATCATCTGGATTCCGCAAGCTCCTATTTTGGCATTAAAGCGAAAGATCCGGATGACGCCCAAAGAACTGATATTCGTCTATTTGATAAAGTTTACATGATGTTACTTCCCGGCATTTACACAGGCGAGCTGAATATCATGGATGTCGCCAGCAAGAGAGAGGGGTCGTTTCTGTTTGAACGTTTTCAAGTCCCTCCGATAATTGCCGATAGCCTTTCCCTGAGCGATCTTGAGTTGGCTTACGATATCGAACTTATTGAGGATACTGTTCGTGCCTCTCATTTAAGACTTTGTAAGAATGGGCGCAACATTATTCCCAATCCAATGGGACTCTTTTCGCAGAGCGACACCATGCTGTCGATTTATGCTGAGCTGTATAACCTTTCGTATGATAGCAGTAACGGGGACAATTTTAGCCTTGACTACAAAGTCTATCAAGATAATGGCGCTTTACGTCTCGACTTAGGGGAGACATCAATCCCCAAGCCCGGCCGGACATCAATCATTTCAAGCTCTCTGAAAATTGGTGATCTCGGCCCCGGTCGATATATACTGAAGCTGACTGCAACCGATCCGAAAACCGGTAAAACTGACGCATCGGCGAGGCAATTTATTATTATTCCCGCGTCTGGGTTTAAGCCGTCGACGGTTACGGTCTCAAAGTCAAATCCTCTTGATACCGCCAGTCTGACGACAAAATCGAATATCGTGCGATATCTGATGACTGCGCAAGAGCTGGCGCTCTTTAATAATTTAAATGACAGCGGCAAGGTCCGATTTGTCCGGCAATTTTTTAAAGATAAGGACCCGACTTCTGCCACAGAAGCAAATGAGTATCTCGAGGATGCTTTCAGGAGATACAGTTATGCGAACGAGCATTTTCCATCTTTGCCGGGTTTGAATGACGGTTGGAGATCCGACAGGGGCAGAGTCTTACTGCAATATGGTCAATGGGACGAAAGAGACGAGGAAACCTCGCCTGCTTATGGGAGCCCATGGGAGAGATGGTATTATCACTCCATTCAGGGGGGAGTTCTTTTCATCTTTGTAGATAAAGAAGGGCTTGGCAATTTCAAACTGGTGCATTCGACCGCCAACGGGGAGGTTTTCAACAGCGAGTGGAATCAGAAAGTGCAAGATGAGAATCTTCAGACATATTAGGGCTTGTTGAAAAAGTGTATGTTATGACAGAGCGCTTCACTCATGTTCATCTAACGCCCCGACCTGTCATCCCGTGCTTGACACGGGATCCAGAAAATAATTAATCCGGCCAGATTTCAAGGGAATTTTTTTTGGGGGCGGTATCTAACGATCAAGGCAATCATGCCGAAAAATCTTGATAAATGAATAATATCCGATTAAATTTAATGGCTTGAATTTTGTGATGCGGATGGAATGAAATTATGGAGAAGGCGAAAACCAAAACCTTGAAGTATAACTTCAAAGAAATCGAAGCCAAATGGCATAAAATCTGGCAAGAGCAACAGCTCTATAAAGCGCCCGATTATCCAAAGAAGGAAAAATACTTCGTTCTGGTGATGTTTGCCTATCCCTCAGGCGATATCCATATGGGGCATTTTCGCAATTATGTTATCGGCGACGCCGTTGCGCGCTATCAGATGATGCTCGGCAAGGATGTGCTTCATCCATTCGGGTGGGATGCCTTCGGCTTACCTGCCGAAAGAGCCGCCATTCAAAGGGGATTGCACCCGTCAGAGTGGACATATAATAATATCAAGGTCTCCCGGGCCACTCTGCAAAAAACAGAAATATCTTATGACTGGTCACGCGAGGTAACCTCATGCAGTCCTGATTATTATAAGTGGACACAATGGATGTTTTTGCGGTTATTCGAGAAAGGTCTGGCATATCGAAAAAAAGGATGGGTCAACTGGTGTCCTGAAGATAAGACTGTTTTGGCCAACGAACAGGTGGTTAATGGTGTCTGTGAACGATGCGAGACTCCGGTGGAAAAGAAAGAGCAGGAGCAGTGGTATTTCAAAATCACCGAGTATGCCGACAGGCTTGTTTCTGATCTTGATAAATTGAAAGACTGGCCTGAAAATGTTAAGACGATGCAAAGAGAGTGGATTGGGCGGTCGGTGGGAGCTGAAATTGATTTTATAATTAAAGAAACCGGGGAGAAATTGCCGATATTTACAACCCGCCCAGATACTATTTTTGGGGTAACCTACATGGCAATAGCTCCGGAATCGCCCTTGATCGACCGACTTAATCTCGAGGAACACTTCAAAAAACAGGTGGAAGATTATAAACGACAGGCTCTTTTACATTCCGAGATGGATCGGGTTTCGGCTGTCGGAGAGAAGGATGGCGTTTTCACCGGAAAATATGCCATTAATCCATTCACTACCGAAGAGATACCCTTGTGGGTGGCCGATTATGTTTTGGCCGGATATGGAACCGGCGCAGTGATGGCCGTGCCCGCTCATGACAGCAGGGATTTTCTGTTTGCAAAGAAATATAATCTGCCAATAAAAATAGTCATTCAGCCCGATGCAAATTCCAGGCTTGATCTGCCGTCTATGGAAGAAGCTTTTGTGGATTATGGCGTGATGGTCAGCTCTGGGGAATTCAACGGGCTGGTCGGCAAGGACGCTATCAAAAAAGTCACGGATTATGCAGAAAAAAAGGGGATAGGGCGGGAGAAGGTCAACTATAAATTGCGTGATTGGCTGATTTCGCGCCAGCGGTATTGGGGTGCGCCGATTCCGATTATTCATTGTCCCAAGTGTGGGCTTGTGGCCGTGCCGGATAACCAATTGCCAGTGCTTCTACCGAACGTGAAAAATTTTCTTCCGAAAGGGAGATCGCCTCTGGCCGATTTGCCGGAATTCATGGATGTCGCCTGCCCCAAATGCGCCGGGGAAGCTCAGCGTGACCCGGACACCATGGATACATTTGTCTGCTCATCGTGGTATTATTTAAGATATGTCGATCCAAAAAATGACAAGATACCTTTTGATAAAGCCAAGGCGGCCGCATGGATGCCAATTGACAAATATATTGGCGGAATTACCCATGCTACCGGGCATTTGATTTATTTCAGATTCTTTCATAAATTCCTTAAGGATCTCGGCTGGGTAAACGACGACGAGCCGGCGATGGCGCTTTTCAACCATGGAATGGTCATGGATTCCAAGGGCGTGGTGATGTCCAAATCAAGAGGAAATACGGTATCGCCAATCGTGCCGATGGAACAGCGCGGTATCGATATAACCCGATTGGCGATGTTTTTCACGGCGCCATCGGATAAGGAAATTATGTGGTCTGAGGATTACCTGACCGGCGTTGAGAAATTCGTTATCAATCGTTTTTATCCGTTGGCCGAACAATATCGAGGATCGAATCCCGACTTAAAGCAACACTTTAAGCAGGTAGATTTGACAGAATATGATCGAAGCGCTTATATCAAGTTAAATCAGACGATTAAGAGGGTCAATGATGATTATGGTCGTCTGCAATTTAATACGGCGATTTCTGGTTTGATGGAACTTGCTCGTGACTTTGATTCAGCAAAAATATCAAATGATAGGCTCAACGACTTTATCATTTTGAAGACGATTTTATTGATTGCGCCAATGGCCCCGCACTTGGCCGAGGAAATGTGGCATCTTTGCGGGCAGAATGAATCGGTATTCAAGGGGAACTGGCCGGGATTTGACCTGGAAGCAGTCAATTTTGATACGGTTAATATTGCCGTGCAGGTAAATGGCAAGGTCCGCGGAGAAATCACGGTCGCTCGGGACATACCTGAGGAACAAGTAATAAAGTTGGCGCTTGAGGATCCGAAGGTCGTCGGTTATCTGAGTGGTAAGTCGATCGTGAAGCGGATTCATATACGCAATAAGCTGGTAAATCTGGTAGTCAAATAGAGTGAATTTTTGGGGTCTGCAATGGGAGAAGAAAATATGGCGGCATAGTAGTTAACATAATATATCTTTTGGGACACAATACCTCCTCTTTCAAATCCAATTTTTGCCAAGGTCTCCCGCCACCCGCCATTAGTTGGCTTATATCAGCTCTTCTCCATCTTTGAAAATGCCCAAGCGGCAAGCCTTCTGGCTTCACGAAATCGCATCTGAGGACCCGGCGCCCCCAACACGACCACTGTCACTTTTTTTCCATTGCCATCCTCAATGACCGTGGTCAGACAATAGGCTGACTCGGATATATATCCGGTCTTCCCTGCCAAGATTTTATATTTGGAGTAAACCAGCTTATTAGTATTGATAAGGTTCTTCGTTTTTCTCCGATTGACAAGGTCGAAGGAGTACTGCTGAAGGCTGGTAATTCGAGGGATTTCAGGATACAGCATGGCGACATTTATCAATTTTGCGCAGTCGGCGGCGGTAGAATGGTTGCGATCATCGAGGCCTGTCGGCTCATACATAATAGTATTCTCCAGCCCGATCTCTTTTATTTTTTCATTCATCTTAACGGCGAAACTGTCGATGTTTCCGGACACAAACCGGGCCAAAGCACGGGCGGCACGATTATCGGAACGCATCAAAGCCGCATGAAGCAGATTCTTAACCAGGGCTTTATCGCCGGACCTGAAAAGCGAACGTGAAGACTCAAAGCTGTCTTCATCGGAGATCGTTGCAATTGAGTCGGGTTGATAATTATCCAAAACCACCATGGCCGTGATTAGTTTCGATATTGATGCAATCGGGACAGTATCATCGGCGTTATAACAATATAGCACTTTGTGGGTTTCGTTATCTATAGCTATGGCGGACCTCAAATTAAGATGGATTCCGCCGCAGATATCGCTGTCAGGGAGTTCAAAATCAAATTGTCGTTTGACGGCGATGTCCCCCGCAAAACTGAGAATTGATTCGGTGGATACGAAATTGTGGAAAATGGCGAAGATAACCACAATTCCAATAATGGTGAGAAATACAAGTTTGAGCTTCATGGTTGCAAGCAACTCCTTTATACTATTAATATCTTATCCATCTTATTATTTCGGGCAAAGTTGGTCGTTTGCCATACATTAGTATTCCTACTCTGAATATTTTTGAAGTTAGCCAGATAATTAGCGCGGTAGCCAATACCGTGATGATAATCCCCAGTGTGGCCTCAAGAACAATGGAGTTGGTGAACGAAAAGGTTTCGGCTCCAATAACATTGAGCCTGAGAATCATCAGAGTCGGAGTGAAAATCGGTATAAGAGACAGAACGGTTACAACGGTGGAATCCGGTTCCTGAATGACATACATGCCGATAATCAGCGGCAGGATCATGGACATGGTTACCGGGTAAATGAAATTTTGAGCTTCTTTGTCGGTATTGCATATCGAGCCGATGAGAGCAAAAAGAGTGGAAAACATTATATATCCGAGAATCAAGTACATTAAGAAAAAGAAGATGATCACCGGATTGAAAATCGCGCCCATAATGTCGGCGCTTATATTCAGGGCTCCCCTATAGGAATAAATCGCCAGACCGATTGCCAGCCAGATGCCGACTTGTGTCAGAGTGGCCAGACCCAAACCTATAATCTTGCCGGCCATGAGCTGAAATGGCGATACTGAAGAAACCATTATTTCGATGATCCGTGAATTCTTTTCTTCTATGATCGACCGCATCAGAGTCTGCCCATATCCCAGAGCGGTCATGAATATTATCATCACGAAGACAATTCCGGTCAGGAATACCGTACCGAAATCTCGCGATTTTCCTCCGGGCGATTGTTCCTTCAATTCAATCCGTCTGGTAAGATTCAGAACAGAATCAATCCCCAAATTTATTTGCGATTGTTGGAGCCGAATTCCGGACAGAATATCGGAGATTCTTCTCTCGAAACGATTGTTGGCGCTGATATTAAATGATCTGCCGACAAGAAAGACAGAATCATTTTTTTCCACCGCATTATTGATTACCAAATAGCTTTTGAGTTTCTTGGCCGAAATAAGAGAGTCAAGTTCTTTTCTCAGACTTGAAATTCCGGTCGAATCGTCGGGTTGAGGATTATAGATATTTGTAACATCGTATGCCGGCGAGCTATCATCGAGTTTGTACTGCTTTATCGCTTCTTTAAACTTTTCCCCTATCCCCTGCCCATCAAGGTCAATAATGGCCAATTTATCTGTCTCCGCGGACTTTTTCATGGCCAGTAACGAGGGGATAACCGTAACGCCAACCATAAAAAGCGGGGTAAGAAATATTCCGATAAGAAAAGACTTCTTTTTCACAACCTGAGCATATTCGCGGCTGATAAGTATCCAGAGTTTTTTCACTTCTTATCCCCCCAGATGAATTCCTCCGGCTTGGCTCTGGCTACCTCGATAAATATGTCATAAAGGGACGGTTCCATGAGCTCAAATCGCTTAATATTGACCTTCTCCGTAAGTTGTCTCAGAATCATTCTGATATCAGCTTTAGACGCGACTTTAATTTCTATATAATTATTGAATTCGGTAATGGAATCGACCCCTGGAATATCTCTGGCGAACGCCGCATCTCCGTCCAATTCAACCTGTATGGAGTTCTTCCCGAATTTGGCCTTTATATCGGATAGATGACCGTCAAGGACCTTCTTCCCCTGATTGATGAGGCAAATATAATCGCACAATTTCTCGGCTTGTTCCATCACGTGGGTGGAAAAAAGTATGGTTGTGCCGCGCCGCTTTTCGTCAAGCAAAATACCTTTGATAAGTTCAATATTGAGAGGGTCAAGGCCGGAGAAGAGTTCGTCAAGAATTATCAAGTCCGGTTCATGCAAAAGAGTGGTGATAAATTGGAGCTTTTGTTGCATCCCTTTAGATAGTTCTTCTACCTTGCGAAATTTATATTCGGAAAGAGACATTTTTTTAAGCCAGCCGTCAATAGATTGCAATATCTTCTGCTTAGGGTAATTTTTGATCTGTCCCAGATAAGTTATTACTTCAATCAGAGTCATCTTCTTGTATAATCCGCGCTCTTCCGGAAGATAACCGACCCGGTTCCTGAAATCGCCGTCAACCTTTTTGCCGTCAATCGAAATAGTCCCGGAGTCCGGGGCAATGATGTCCATTATCATTCTTATAGTGGTTGTCTTGCCGGCGCCATTTGGCCCAAGGATGCCGTAAATTGATCCCTTAGGCGCCGATAAGGAAAAATTATCGACCGCCTTCTTGCTGTCGTAGGATTTGCAGATGTTGTCCAGTCTCAAATATTCATTCATATCGCGCACACAAAGTCATCAGTTAGTGTCTTTCCGGCACAATTTACTCGAGAGCCTTAATAAATGTCTTCAGCAAATTGGGTCAACTAAAAAATCATAAATTAAGTATTTCCTTCATCTGGCGGGCATTTTTAACGGCCTGCCCAAGATGGCAGTTGTTGAAGAATATAAACAGTTTCTTGGCCTTCCCTTCCAGTTTCTGGATTTTCTCCTTCCATTCCTGAAGCTCTTCGGCGCCATAGTCATAATCATATCTCAAAGCCCCTCCGTGCCACCACTGTTCGCCATTTCGGCCATGAAGACGGATATAAGCCGTCTCGGTTGTATTGAAACAGTCAGGTTTCAGCAATCCGGGCAATTGAGGTTCGTCCACAGCGACATATCCAATTTTCAAAGCCAGAAGAGCATCATATACCGTTCTGTTCACCCAGCTATTATGGCGGAATTCAACAAATAGCTGACGCGGCTGAAGGACCTCCTGACAACGCCTGACATATTCCAAATTGACCGGTGAAAACCTGAAGGAATATGGAAATTGCGCGAGCAGACCCTTCAGCTTGCCGGAATCTTCCAAAGGCTTGAGACACGCGCCAAATTCCGCAATGGACTTTTCGATATCTCTTCTTTTGTGAGTCAGAACTTCGGGGGTTTTGACTATGAATTCAAATCCGGAGGGAGCCTTCTTATCAATGTTGGCCATCACTGCCGGATGGGGGATTCGATAATAGGTTGAATTTATCTCGACGGCTGGAAAGTGTTGGACATAATAGTCCAGCATCTTCCCTTTTTTGATATCGTCAGGATAGAAAGACCCGACCCAGTCGTCAAAGCTATATCCGGATGTCCCTATTTTTATCTCCATAAAATTATACGCAAAAATACCGGCGCGGTTACTCCATTCTTCCCTTTGAGGAAACCTGCTGAAATCTTACTTTGCCGCAGTGTGGGCAAACCCATTTTCGTTTCTTGTGGAAGCTGCGCTTCAATTCTCTCATTTTTGTTTTACACTTTGGGCAGGTCATTTTATGACATGAAGAAAGTCCGTGAGAAGAAAATCGACCCTGCCTATCAAAGTTGAAAGGCGAGACATCACCGTGTAACCGAAAGTCGCTCCAAAGAAAATCATAAGAAAATATGTCCCGACTTTGGCCGACCTGCCCAATGCCCCCTCATGATGCCGGCTGAAATAGAAATAGGATAGAGTCGAAAGAAGCCCAACCACAACTACCAGCTCAGAGAAATTGAAATTCCCGTTTGCGCTTACTATCGAAGTTACCGATGCAGAAACCTGCTTAAGCGTACGCGCATAAAGCATAGCCGGAATAGCTACTCCGGCTCCGGCTCCAATCATGAAAGACAGCGGGATTCGAGACAACCACGACAATGATGATGAAAATCGGCTGAACATCATCAGACCGAGAAAAAGGGGAACAATAAGAATGATTTTCCCGCCGCCAAAAAGGGGGTAAATCAACAAATCAAGTATCGTAGATTGCCAGAAGATAACCAGAGTATATCCAATGGAAAGACCGATGAGAAGAGATTCGGCCATTTTATAAATCGGATTATCTCTATACAGGAACGAATAAATTGCCAGTGTCAAAATACCGGCGATTATCACCCCGATATCCATTTCACCCTCTCCCCTTCTTTCCGGCTCTTCCCTTAAAATAGATAACATTGCCGATGATTATGAGTGCGATAATGAATATGTGTGCCATGGATTGTGCCAGGAGCCCGCGGCTTCCGCTCCCGGGTTGGCCATAGAGCATTTCGTACTCGGCGGCCCCTTTCAGTCCCCCGACCACCGAAAATAGCTGACCCGAATTCAGGTAGGGGTCGTAGGTGGTAATCATGGCGGCGGTGAGCCCGGCCAGAATCTTCTGATTATACCTCGCTCCGGCGTACTCAATCCACTGCACTGCCCGGTCGCCATCGGCTATGGATATGACCATTGCTATACTGTCATAATTATCGATATGCCTCATAAGCGGAATCGAATCAATCGGGGTTCCCAGATAATCTTCAGGAAAGACGCCGCGCATCGATTCTCCCATCCCGAGTATAGCCGAAATATGCTGGGGCTTGAAACCAAGAAAGGCATAATCCTGGCCGTATGACTTGCCGAATTCGCCTGCAGTCCTGGTAAGCATGCTATATCCAATCGCTGTCCCTTCGGCAAAGAGCGACATTCCGATAATTCTGATATTATTGCGGAAAGCGTGGCGAAGAATAACTTGAGTAATCGGCTTTATTTCAGGCAGAGACGACGCCTCATGGTCAAAAGAGACAACAATAGCCGATGACTCCGGCAGGTTTTCGATATAATCATAAGTTTTCTGAACTTGGGGCGAGGGTCGTATTTTCAATTTGATCGTTATCGAATAAGATATTACTGCCAGCGCCAAAAGCGATGCAAAAATAATCCATCGCGTTTTCAGATTGGTCATCGCTCGCCTCGAAGATAGGTGCGTTCGATACCAAGAATGACTCTGAGTGCGGTTGTCATTGAGCCCAACCCGATACCGATTAGAATAGCCCGTCTTGCCGCCATTGAAGGATAATCCTGTATCCAGAAAGTTGCTTTAGCCAATGACTCCGTGAAGTAATCTGCAACTGGGATTCTGCCAAGAAGCACGAACAAGGCGGAAATCAAGAGGATTGTAGCGGGAATTGTTCGGGCCCGAAAACCGCGAAAGGATGCCGAGGCTACAAAAAAAGCCAATAGAGAGAAAACCGTTGATTGCATCGGCGCCTGCATATTGTCGAAAACCCACAGGAATGGAGAGCCAAACTTCGTTCCCCCGGCAAGGGCAAGAATCGGCATTAACGCCAGGCCGACGAGGGAGATCGCTTTATATGGGGCATCAGTTTTTCTGCCCGTCGAGGGCCGGGCTTTTGACCAGCTGACACTTTTCAGGCCACTTTTAATAAAGGCCGCCACGCCGACAAAAAGGGTAAAGGCAAAGATTATTTGCCACCAATCAAGGATGCCATTATAGACCGCTTTTGCCAACGGATGTCGGGAGAAATACTGAATGAACATTATCGCCCCGGAGAGAAAGCAGATCGCAAGCGGTATCTTGACACGCATCTAATATTTCCACCAGCTTGATTTTGGATCGATAGTGGCCCAGATGAGGGCCGTTGTTATAAAGAGGGCAATCAGCAGTTTTAATATATCCTGAGCCTTGACTGATGAAAGAATCGATTTGTTCTTGCTCAGATACCCCGAGGCGGCGAAAAGTTCCTCGCCTATGAGAGTATAATCACAGGCGACAATAAAAAACGCCAATTGAATGGTTGAATCGGTGCCGGCAATCTGTATCGCTCCGACCGCATTGCCGGTCTCAGCCATTATCAATGATTCAGCCTCGAAAGTGCCAAGTAGAAATATCGAGGCCGGCTTGGTACGGCTTATTATGCCATCAACCGCCGCCGCATAACCAAATTGAGAGGATGTTATATAAAAAATATCATCAGCCCTGTACCTATCGGGATAACCGGCCTTGAGACATCCTTCTTTAACTACTTCCTGCGCCACCGCCATAATGACCGGATCATGCGTGGGATAAATCAATCGGCAATCATATTCGGCGGTTTTCTCCGCCACCGATGAGAGAATATTCATTGACGCAATAGTTGTGGGGCGCTGAATATCGCCTCCCCATCCCGGTGTAAATAATACCGGCGTGCCCATCTCGGTGGCGCGCCCGACCGCATCATCGATCGCTTTCAGTCCGGGAATTTCCCTTATCGTAAATTCCTTTCCCCTCTTTATGGAGATAACGGCGTACAAAACAACGGCAATTGATATCAGAGATATAACCAGCGTCGGCAGGGTAGTCGGATCAAATATCGCCATGCCGAAGATTTATTATCCTATGAATCATAAATCAACAAAAAGTTTGACTTGACATCAAGTTTCATGATTTATATCCTCGCACCATGAAAACAAAAAGCTTTATTCCGTTTTTGATGATCATATCCCTTCTGGGGATAATAGCCTGTTCCGGCGGCGGCCGGAAGGGCGAGCCAATTACCCTTGAATGGTGGCAATTCTGGACCGACCCCGCTATAAAACCAACTATCGAAAAAATCGCGGCCGACTACGAAACCCACAATCCCGGAGTCAAAATTAGATTGACCGATTTGACTTGGGGAAACGGCCATGAGAAGATAGTGATTGCCTTCTCGTCAGGGACAGCCCCCGATATTGTCGAGCTCGGCTCCGACTGGATATTGGAATTTTCTTCAAGCGGCCAACTGGCGCCAATTTCGAAAGATATTATTGCCGATACTGCAAAATTCTATGGCTGGCCTCCAGCTATTTACAATAATGATATTTATGCTTTCCCTTGGATACTCGGAACGCGAGTCCTTTACATCAACAGGGGATTGCTGAAAAAGACGAATCTTGATAGCAATTTCGTTCCAGTCAACTGGGAGCAGTTGAAAAAACTCTGCTATAAGATTGATTCACTGGGGGGAGGTATTTACGGATTTGGGTCAAATGCCGCTGAAAAGCATACTTTATATAAGAAATTCCTTCCTTTCTTTTGGTCTAATAACGCACGAATCGTCAGCGAGGACGGCAAATATTCTGTTATCTCCAGCGATAAAGGTTTTGCGGCTCTGAAGTATTACAAAGAACTGAGCGATAGCTGTGGCATGGTCGATACTCAGCGACGCCTTGAAGATGCTTTTCTCGCAGGAAAGGTTGGGGTAATTATTTCGGGCGATTGGCTTTTGAAGCGAATCAGAAATGAAAAGATTGACATTGATTTCATTACCGGCCTGATACCCGGTCCGGAATATCCGGGGAAATCTTTTGTCGGCGGAGAATATCTTGCCATAAGCAACAAGTCGCAAAATAAGATAGAAGCGCTAAAATTCATTAAGTATCTGACTGATCGGGAAAATGAACTGCTATTCTGCAAAACAAATTATTCCGCCAACCCAGCAAATGAAGAGGCAACTAAAGACAGCTTCTTCGCCGATGATCCAGCGCTTCAGACCTTTATCATGCAACTGAATCTTTCCCGCTTCCCCCCGGCCGACCCGCAATGGGTGTATATCGAGGATATCATCGAGACAATGCTTGAAGACGTGCTTTTCAATGGACAGCCGGTCGCCGAATCGCTATATAAAGCCCGCAATAAAATCCAGAAATTGATTGATGAAAAAAGGAAATGAGAGTTCGCCAGACTGCCGGAGTTTTGCTTGCATCTCCCTGGATTCTGACATTCCTGGCCTTCTGGCTCTTTCCTCTAATCTATTCTCTATTTCTCAGCCTCACTGATTATAGATTACTTCAGCCGACATATAGCTGGGTTGGATTTCAGAATTTCATCAATTTATTTTCCGATACAATTTTTCTGAATTCGCTCAAGAATACATTTATTTTCGTTTTTGGCGCTATCCCGGTTACGACGATTATATCTCTTATTATGGCATTATTGCTTGATAAAAGCTTTCGTGGCCGGACTCTCTTTCGCTCGGGATTTTTTATGCCATCCATAACTTCAATGGTTGTGATCGCCTTGATTTTCACCAACCTGTACTCCCGGGGAGGATACATATTTCTTCTGGCTCAGATGGCTGGATTTTCTCCACCGGGAAATGGATTTTTGCTGTCGAATAAAACCGCCCTGCTTTCCATAATGGCCATGGACGTCTGGATGTCAGTTGGATATTATATGCTTCTCTTTCTGGCCGGCCTCAAATCAATTCCAATCGAGTTGTATGAAGCCGCCGATGTTGCCGGCGCCGGGCGATGGAGGAAATTCTATTCCATCACTCTCCCCCTTCTGAAACCGGTGACTCTCTTTATCATCGTCATAAATACCATCAAATCCTTTCAGGTCTTTATTGAAATATTTGTTATGACTCAGGGGAAGTACAACAGCTCTTCCGCCGTTTATTTTATTTACGAGTCGGGCCTGAACCGTTTTGAATTTGGTTATGCCTCAGCGGCGGCGTACTTGCTTTTCATGATTATCGCCATCTTTTCATTTATTCAATTCAAGCTTATGAAACAAGGGTGAATTGAATGAGAGCAGTCAAATACATTATTCTTTCAATCATTCTCCTTATCATGATCTTCCCCCTCCTCTGGATGTTCCGTATTTCCCTCCTGCCCGCCAACATTGAGGGTACTCTTGCTAATTTCTTTTCATCCTATTTCACTCTTATATCGTATCTCGACCTTTTTCATTCCGGTAATATGCTTATCTATTTGTTCAATTCATTTTTCGTCGGATTAGTAGTCACTCTGGGGAATATTTTATTTTGCTTCATGGTCGGGTATGCCTTTTCCAGACATGCCTTTATTGGAAAGAGCTTCTGGTTCTATTCGGTCATATTTGTATTAATGCTACCTGCCCATATAGTCATACTTCCGCTCTATCTGTTGATATACAAGGCCGGGATGTACGATACCTATTGGGCTCTTATCTTGCCTTTCCTTGTCAATCCCATAGGAATATTTTTGGTAAAGCAATATGTCGATTCCTTGCCGCGATCAATGGAAGAAGCGGCGCGCATCGACGGCGCCGGCGAGATGACTATCCTGCTCCGAGTCGTGATGCCTTTATGCAAACCGGCTCTGGCCGTTCTGGCGATACAGTCGTTTATGACTAATTGGAATTCGTTTCTGTTTCCCCTAATATTAACAGGCTCCGAATCAGTCCGAACCCTTCCGGTCGGCCTCGCGCTGTATCAGGGACATCAGGCTATTGACTGGCCGCACTTAATGGCTGGATCGTCGCTGGCGGTCATACCGATTCTGGTAGTTTTTCTGCTATGCCAGAAGCATATTATTTCCGGCATAACCGCCGGGGCAATCAAGCAATAAATTCAAAAGCTCCCGATAGAGAATTGTGCAATTCATTTAAATATAAATTCTATCCCTGATGTTTCAAATCGGGAGCGAACTCTAATCGTGTCGGGATAATTCGAAACCGTTTCGGAAAATTCGAATGGATTGAGTCTCCCCAAATCCTGACTGCCATTTCCATTCTTGTCGATGAATCCGCTCAACAGATATTTCCCCGGGGGTAATTGAAAGCTGAACGATTCTCCGGCAACCGGTTTAAGAAATTGTTTTGCTTCATCAAGCAAACAAAAATTCAGATATAATAAACCTGTCGTATCTATATCTCCGGAAAAAGCGATACTGCCGGAAATACTGCCCAGGGAATCTCTATCATAAGTTTTGAAAGAAAACATCCTGGCCGAGTCCACTCCCTTATTTCCGGCTAAGTCAACAAGCAGATTCTGCTGTAATGAAACCATATATGATTTGCCCCATTCCAAACTATCGGGAGTAATACTCAGCTTGAAATCATCAAGCCATCTCGAAGTCGTTCTAACGGTGTCGCCATCCTTGACAAAGATAGTTGTCAAACTATCTCCTGCAATCCGCTTATCAATCGGCTCTGAAAATGATATCTTTATTTGTTTTTCATCTGGAAATATTGTTTTCCCGCTATGAGACATAGAAATTACCGATGGCGGATTCTTATCAGATTCATTCTTAATCTTGAAGACTGTGCTCTCCAAATATAGAATAGTATCAACCCTGTCTGAAAATATCAATTTATCAATTTTCAGTCGATAGGAGCCATCAGGTAAGTCCCCAAAGAAAATATTAAAACTCGGCACGGTATCTTCTTCTCTCTCAAGTACGCTTCTGGGATTTATAATCGATCCTGTACTATCATCTTTTGCCAGAATAATCTTCTCCAGATTCGCTATGATTTTATCCCCTATTACAGGCCTTGAAAATCTGACCTTGATTAAATGGTCCACGGTCGGACCGGCAGAGATGATAGAGACTGCGGCCGTCTCTTCCTTTTGCATGATGAAATTAAGATTAGGAAATTCCTCCGACGAGACTCTCGCCAATCGATCGGGGACACCAAAATCCTCATCGGGATAATCAAATAACTGGTTTTTATTCTT
>CAZCFT010000034.1:0-21866 GCA_964498015.1 uncultured Ignavibacteriaceae bacterium | reverse complement strand
TAAGGCAAAGGTTGGGCCGGCCGGCGCATGGGATGATCCAATGCTGATGCTGGGAGTCGCCAACCTGCCGACATCATTAGATTTCAAAATGGATCCTATGACCATGAAGATGATTGGCCTGAGCCAGAACATCCCTTATGCCGGTCAGAAAAGACTTCAATCAAAGGCAGCAAAGGCGGAAGCTGCTGCCGCTGAGGAAGACCGGCATGCTATGGAGGCGGACATGGCGATGACAGCGCGTTATGCGTTCGCCGATTTGTACTATCGGAGCAAGTCGCTGAGTGATCTGGCATCGCAATATGAATTGCTTGATGAGGTGGTAGCCTCTACCAAGGCAAAGCTCACGACCAACCAAGCCAATCAGGACGAAGTTTTAGGCGCAGAGGCTGAACTGTGGCGATTGCAAACGCAAATACTCGAAGCTGAACATATGGTCGACGAGGCACGTTACAATCTCAATATTCTTCGCGGCCTTGATGTAACCACACCTACACCGCCGCTCGCAACGCCGACTTTGGCCGAACTACCACAGACACCTGACGGTTGGTTGGAGGCGGCCAAGCAGAATTATCCTCCACTGCAGAAGCTTTTCCGCCAATCTGAGGCGTATGGATTTTCGGGCGCGGCGGCGCGGCGAATGAGTTGGCCAATGCTTGGTCTGTCAGCCAATTATGCTTTACGCTCAAGTACAGAGATGGAAAAGCGTGATAACATGATTGGCTTCCAAGCGAATATTTCGCTTCCCTTTTTTGCCGGTCGTCAGCAGAAACAGATGGCCGTTTCGATGGACGCCATGCGAAAAAGCATCGACTCTGAAGCCGCTCAAAAGTGGCGCGAGGTCGAGGCCAGATTAAGGCTTCTTCACACGACGGCAGTGCATTTGGCGCAGACAATAGACTTCTATAAAAATAGAATCATTCCAGCCTCGGAAGATGCCTTTCAGAGCGCCTTGGCTGGGTACTCTGCGAACAAAGTCCCTTATACAAACCTGCTGATGTTTGCCACAGGGATATACAGAGACCGACTGGCGCTAAATCAATTCGGCGACCAGCTGGCTCGCACACTGGCCGAGATCGACAGCTACACAGTCGACCCGAAGAGCTTTGCCAAAGACAATTCGAAAAGTAATCAATAAAAAGAGGTGATAGAAATGTCAGAAGAGATTCACAGATACGATCCGCACGAACACGAGCCGCTTCCCGAAGGGGAAGAAGAGGCTCCGCCGTACGTGCATACAATGGCCATCGTTCGATGGATCATATTGAGCGGGATGACGCTTTTTGCGTTCGTTATGATCCTCAACTACTTTGGCTTAACTCCCTGGGCCGGCGCGGCCAGCGGACCTACACAGTATCACTGTCCCATGCATCCTACCTATATTGCTAATCAACCAGGCGACTGTCCGATTTGCGGCATGACTCTCGTTCCGATCGATGCGGCCGGCAAAGAGATCAAGACCGGCGAGAGTACGGGAACTGAGACGACGCCACCTGAAGCCATGGGCCACTCCACTGCCAAGCCTGGTC
This sequence comes from uncultured Ignavibacteriaceae bacterium, assembly GCA_964498015.1. GTDB lineage: Bacteria > Zixibacteria > MSB-5A5 > GN15 > PGXB01 > CAWEZN01. Next base: position 20,340 of record CAZCFT010000034.1, on the reverse strand, counting down.
AGTATACGTGTCCCATGCACCCTGAAGTAGTTTCCGACACGCCGGGGAAATGCCCTAAGTGCGGGATGAACCTCGAGCAGGTTCCGCCGGAAACAGGCGCCGTGGAGCAGGGTCAGGACATGAGTGGTATGAGCGGCATGGGCGGTACGACGGATCATGCACAAAAAAGTGAGTCCGACATGGGTAGTTCACCGGTACCCGGGCTGGTTCCGGTAACGATCGAGCCGCAACGACTTCAACTTATTGGCGTACGCACCGGCTCGGTGGAAAAGAGGTCTCTCGACGGCAGTCTGCGTCTGGTCGGGTATATCACACCGGATGAAACAAAATTGTCAAATATCCATGTCAGATTCAGCGGCTGGGTGAAAGAGCTCGCGGTCGATCAAACCGGACAACTCGTCAAGTCGAATCAGAGATTGCTTTCGGTTTACAGCCAGGATTTGTTTCAAGCCGAAAATGAATACATTATTGCCCGGCATTCAATTGAACGAGCCGGCGATAATGTCCTGAGGGACACGCGCAACCAGCTCTTGCTTGCCGCGCGTCAGCGCTTGGATCTCCTCGGTGTTCCGCAAGAGGAAATCTCAAGGCTTGATACGGCGAGTTCCCCATCCTCCGAGCTGTGGGTGAGAAGTCCGTTTTCCGGATATGTTCTTGAAAAGAATGTGTTGATCGGACAGTATATCAGTCCGGATCAGAACCTGTTTACCATTGCGGACCTGGGCAGAGTCTGGGTTTTGGCGGACGTTTATGAACGTGATCTGGAGAACGTCGAGATTGGCCAAACCGCTCAGATGACAACGTCCGCTTTTCCCGGCGAATCGTTCACAGGCACAGTCAGTCTCATTTATCCGAGTGTGTCAGAACAGACAAGAACACTCAAAATCAGAATTGAATTTTCCAATTCCTCCATTGACCTTAAGCCAGGTATGTACGCCGAAGTCAATCTTGAGGGTCAGGGCAATAGCGTTTTGGCGGCGCCGGCAGATGCGGTAATGGACGGCGGCGACCGGCAGTACGCCTTTGTAGTGCACAATGGCGCCCACTTTGAACCGCGCCTTCTTAAGCTTGGCCGGAGTTCGGATGACTATTTTGAAGTAATTTCCGGATTGTCTGAAGGCGAACAGGTGGTAACGAGCGCCAACTTCCTGATCGATTCCGAAAGCCGTCTCAAGGCAGCCATTGCCGGGATGGGCGGCGCACAACCTAACGCCCATGCCGGACATGGCAAGTAGTACTGGAAAGAGGCAACCTGTATGATAAGAGCTATTATTGATTTCTGCGCCCGCAATCGCTCTGTGGTTATAATCGCGACCCTGTTTGCCTGCGTTGGGGCCTGGTACTCGATAAGCAATATCCCTCTCGACGCCATTCCCGATTTGTCCGACGTCCAGGTGATACTGTGGACTGATTGGATGGGCCGTAGCCCCGATCTGGTTGAGGATCAAATCACATACCCGATTGTCACCGCGTTACTTTCTGCGCCCCATGTAACGGCCGTGCGAGGCTACTCCATGTTTGGGATGTCTTTTGTCTATGTCATTTTCGATGAGGGCACAGACATTTACTGGGCGCGAAGTCGCGTTCTCGAATACATGAAGCAGTTTGAAGGGAAGCTCCCCAAGGGGGTAACGCCGATTATCGGGCCCGATGCGTCATCGGTCGGCTGGGTATTTCAGTATGCTCTTACAGACACGACCGGAAAGCATGACCTATCTGAGCTACGAACTTTCCAGGATTTTAATCTCAGGTATGCGCTGGCTTCGGTGCCGGGTGTAGCGGAAGTTGCCAGCATCGGCGGATATCAGAAGCAGTATCAGGTGGAGGTCGACCCCGAAAAACTTAGCGCGTATGGCCTGACAATCGGCGATGTCAGTCGAGCGATTCGGGCCAGCAACAATGATGTCGGCGGTCGTGTCCTGGAATTGACCGAACGCGAATATTTTGTTCGAGGTAAAGGTTATATTAAGAGCCTTGATGCCCTTCGGCAAATCGGTTTGGGCAAGAGCGCCACAGGCACGCCTATTCTGCTGGGAAACGTCGCCAGGGTGAGCTTTGGTCCTGATATCCGGCGTGGAGTGGGCGAGCTGGATGGAGAGGGCGAAGCCGTCGGCGGCACGGTAGTGATGCGATACGGCGAAAATGCGCTTAAAGTAATCGAACGAGTCAAGGCCAAGTTGGAAGAGCTGAAGCCGGCGTTTCCTCCGGGTGTGGATGTTAAAATTGTTTACGACCGAAGCAGTCTGATTACACGCGCCATGAATACACTTAGGAATTCACTGATCGAAGAGGGTGTGGTGGTGGCGGCCGTGATCATTATTTTTCTACTGCACTTCGGCAGTTCGCTTGTACCGATCATAGCGCTGCCGATTTCAGTCGGTCTGGCATTTATTCCCATGTATTTCCTCGGTATCAATTCAAATATCATGAGCCTGGGCGGGATTGCTATCGCCATTGGCGCTATGGTCGATGCCAGCATTGTACTGGTGGAGAATGCCCATAAGAGGTTAGAGAAAGCGCCGCCGAATGTATCCCGCAAAGAAGTTATTATCGCCGGCGCCAAGGAAGTGGGACCGTCGATCTTTTACGCTTTGCTTATCATTACTATAGGATTCCTGCCCATCTTTGCCCTTACCGGGCAAGGGGGCCGATTGTTCTCGCCGCTGGCGTACACCAAAACGTTTGCAATGTTCTTCTCCGCAATTGTTGCCATCACGCTGGCGCCGGTTCTTATGGTCACTTTCCTTCGTGGAAAGTTTCGCCCGGAAACGAAGCATCCGATCTCACGCCTGTTAATAGCTGTTTACAAGCCATTCGTCTACGTCGCGCTTCGCAATCCAAAAACCACTATCGGGATTGGCTTCGCGGCCATTTTGTCGGCGATACCGATGATTCCAAAGATCGGTTCCGAGTTTATGCCGCCTTTGAACGAAGGTGATATTCTTTACATGCCGACCACTTTGCCAAACATCTCCATTGAAGCGGCCAAACAATACATGCAATTCCAGGATCGGGTGATTCGTTCGTTTCCGGAAGTGATTTCGGTCTATGGCAAGGCAGGTCGAGCCGAGACGCCAACGGACCCGGCGCCGCTTAACATGCTTGAAACGATGGTGCAATTGAAACCGATGGATGAGTGGCGAAAAGTCTCTGAAAAACGTTGGTATTCCAGTTGGACGCCTGAGTTCCTAAAGAAGGGCCTTCGCCACATCTGGCCTGAGGAAAGAACGATTACCTGGAAGGAGCTTATTGCGGAATTTGATAAGGCGATGCAGATGCCCGGTTGGACTAACGCCTGGACGATGCCTATCAAGACGCGCATTGATATGCTTTCCACCGGTATCCGCACTCCAATTGGCGTGAAGATTTTTGGCAACGACCTCAATGAGATTGAGCGAATTGGAATGGAATTGGAGAAATCGCTGTCGTCGATTTCCAGCACCCGCTCTGTTTACTCCGATCGTAATACCGGAGGTTTCTTTGTCGATATCATTCCGGATCGGCTAAAGATTGCGCGATATGGACTGACGATGCAGGAGGTGCAGGATGTTATCGAAGCCGCAATCGGCGGTATGCCTATAGAGGTAACCATCGAGGGCCGCAACCGTTTCTCGATCAATTTGCGGTACCCTCGCGACCTGCGCGAAAATATCGAGCGGCTGAAACAAGTCCTGGTGCCAATACCGGAAAATGGCGCGGGCCAAAATTCCGCCTCCATGTCAACCATGAGCTCGACTGTATCCCCCGCGGAAACAGAGCCGCCATTTCTCGCGAGCAATGATCCCCTGGTGGACTACCAGGTATTCGAGAAAACCATGCTTTTCGCCCAAATGGACAATACCAAAATGGGCGGTGGTTCCGCCGGAAGCTCGTTTCCGTCCGGCGCAGGAGGAATCATGGGTGGACAACAAGGTATGCCGTCGCAAGGTAGTATGCCGAAATCGTCCGGCGGCAAGGGCCTGCGGATGCCGGAAGGAAGGGCCGGCATTCCGCTTGGCGAGATTGCGGACATACATATCGCCAGCGGCCCGCCGATGATCCGTGACGAAAACGGCATGCTTGTTGGGTACGTATATGTCGATATGGATCAAAATAAGCGTGATATCGGCGGCTACGTTGAGGAAGCCAAGAAGGTCGTCGCCGAGCAGGTGCAAGTGCCTCCGGGCTATTACCTCAAGTGGACCGGCCAATATGAATTGCTTGAAGTAATGGCCAAGCGCATGAAAGTGGTCATTCCGATAACATTTATTCTGATTATCATTATGCTTTATATGAACTTCAGGAACTTTACCGAGACCTGCATCGTGCTGGCGTCTGTTCCTTTCGCCCTGGTTGGCAGTATCTGGTTTATGTATTTCCTTGGATACAACTATTCAACCGCTACGCTCGTGGGGATTATAGCTCTGGCAGGTTTGGCTACGGAAACCGGGATTGTGATGATCTTATATCTTGACCACGCCTATGAACGGCGCAAGAAGGCCGGCAAAATCCGCAATCTGAGTGACATTATCTGGGCCCATATGGAAGGTACTGTGATGCGAGTGCGGCCTAAACTAATGACCGTCGGCACCACCATGATAGGTCTGGTCCCGATACTGTGGTCCACCGGCGCCGGCGCCGATGTCATGAAGCGGATCGCGGCTCCCATGGTAGGTGGACTCATAAGCTCGACCTTTCTAACGCTTGAGATTATTCCGGTGGTTTACACTTATTGGCGACTCTGGCAAATTAATCAGGAGAAGAAAAGAGCGGCGTTAGTCTCGAAGCCGAACGAGTCATAAATTCTTTGGAATTCAGCCCGGCTGTCAAGAATCGAGCATGGAAAGCATCGTCGCACTATTCCGGTTGAATATTGAAAACTCGACAATTATATTGCCGATGGCCCATCCGTGCTGAAATTAATAAGCCTAAGGCTTACAAAAAATCGGGGCCCTTGTGGGACCCCGCAAATAACACTCGGATGGGCCTTTTAATGTCCTGCTCGGGACAATCGTTTAGCGCCACTGCAACAATGCGCTGTTCTGGGAATTGCAAAGCGTCTCATTTTTTACCTCCTTTCCTTTTAATTTGAGTTTTTTTCTCTTGCTCCGGCGTATCCGCAGATACCCGGCGTTTTGTTTTTAATTTACTTTCACCAAAATTGCAGAGTGTTTTATCACCGCCTATTTTCAATTCAATACCGCAACAAGGAAAACAGGCAATTATAGATGCGCAGGTTGAACGAAGGCTTTCGGTATTTAGCTCATAGCGGACATACTGCCCCTGGCGGGTTCGCTTCACCAATCCGGCCCCCATGAGGGTCTGCAAGTGCCGGGTGATAGTGGGCTGGGAAAGATTGAAAAATGAAACGATCTCGCCGACCGTCCGAGGCTTTGATTCCAGCATAAGCAGAATTTTCAGCCTCGTCATATCGGCCATAGCTCTAAAAACCGGGGGTAGGGTTATGTCGTTTTTCTTTTTCATACTGATATAGACACATACGCATATATGTATATATTAGTTCCGTCAAAAAATATAATATTTTTGCAGGTTTGAATAGAATTTTTGCCAATTTAGCTTGGGCATGTTTGATAACCCCTAAGCGGTTGTCTTCCAATTTATTGAGCCAACTTATAGCGCCTAAGAATATTTCCTGACATCCCCTGTCAGCCGCCATTGTTATCCAATAGCGGCCTAAAAAAAAGGAGAAAAGGCATGGCGACCGAACGGAAGAATCTCTTTACCGACAAACTCCCGACAGGGCAGAGAACATATTTTTTTGATGTCAACCAATCTGCGAGGGGGACGAAGTACTTATTAATTAGCGAGTCTAAACGGGAGGGGAGCGAATATAAGCATACCCGGATAATGGTCTTCGAGGAGGATTTCTTGGATTTTTGCGAGGTCTTCAAGAAAGCCTACAAGATCATGAATCCGAACGGCAATTGACTGCAAAGAGGGCAGAATTGTCAGATCGCTTATCTGGATTCTGAATCTGCGGCAGACCACCACGTTTGGGCCTTTGAAACCTTATGGGGGTCGGTCATAAAGCCTGATCCGGCTACTGCCGGAAATGATGCCATAGTCGATTCAAACGCTTGCCCCCATTCCCACCTCTTCTCATGGGCTTGATTTATCATCATCCAGATATTAATTTGCTATGCGTAAAAAAATATGGCATATCATTGTATATTAAAGGACAGTCGGATGAAAATCATATCGGCGATAATACTACTTCTAATGTTCCTCGCTTGTTCTTCCAACGAACCATCCACTCCTCAGAAGATAACTGAAGGGGAGAAATACTTTCCGATGGCCGAGGGTGACACTTGGTTTTTCACTACCAGCGGGTTCACTATTATCAAAAGAATTATTTCGGGCGACACGACCATAAATGGCATTGTCTGCAAGAGAGTTGTTGATGAGGGGAGAACTACTGAGGCATGGACCCTCGATTCCGAGGGTTTTAAGACACTCCTATTGGAACGGATTTATAGTTTTGATCCCCCCCTCGTGATCCCCTTTAATCTTGAGAAAGGAAAGCCCTTTAAATATAAGACTACTGTCTATTTCACTCAGGGTGGTATACCTTATACTGCTGACGACTCCGGCCACATAGAATTCGAGGGATATGTGACTTGGCAAGTCAAAGCCAACACTTTTAACAACGTTATCAAACTGCACTATACTCCTGCAAATGACAGCGCCTATGATGAATATTATGCCGAAGGGGTGGGGCTTCTCGATAATGGATATTATTTTCTGGACAGCGCACAGATCGGGGGAGTATGGTACGGCCGGGACAGCATTTGACGCAACATGAATTTATAGACTGGCGATGACAAGAAAAGACGACTCGAGATATTTTCGGAAAATATTATATTTGGCTGTTTTTGCAGTCGCCATGGGGTATTTCGAAAGCGCCGTGGTGGTCTATCTGCGGGAATTATATTATCCAGGAGGATTCGCCTTTCCTCTTAAGGATATGCCACATAAAACGGCCATGGTGGAACTTGGTCGTGAAGCCGCTACTATTATAATGCTTCTCATGGTGGCAGTAATAACAGCGCGCGGCTTTTGGACGAGATTCGCCTATTTTATATTTATTTTTGGGATTTGGGATATCTCTTATTATGTCTGGCTCAGGGTTGCCATCAGTTGGCCGGGCGAATTATCTGATCCAGATATACTTTTTCTTATTCCTTTACCATGGGTTGGGCCTGTTATTGCTCCGGTCTTGATTTCAACCCTCATGATCATTTCCGGGCTTTATATTTCAAGGCTTGGTCATGACGGCATAAATTTCAGGCCAGGAATCTGGGGGTGGATACTTGCGCTTATCGGAATTGGCGCGATTTTATATACATTCTTGAAGGACGGTCGAAGCATATTCTTTGGGGCGATTCCGCGTCCTTTCCCTTATTGGTTGTATGCCCTCGGCTTAGGGTCTGGCGTCCTTGCCTTCATAGTTGCATATCTTCAAAGCAAGAAGGCAAGAATTTACGGAAAAGACTAATTAGATAAAGTGAAACATTTCACTTGCCATTGACAAATTCCCATTATATATTAAGGCAAATTGGGATAATGAAGGTGTTTTTTATGAGATATCATATAATATATTGTGAAATAGTTCACTATATTTAGACTGGGTGAAATCTGGTTCGCCAGTTGGTAAATCCGGCTTTTGACGGATGTAATCCCAACATTGATGTGAGGCTGACGGAGAATTAGTATGTCATTTCAAAATATTGCCAAGTTACTGTTCCTATCAATACTGATTATGGCCTTTGGTCCAAATCATATTCAAGCCCAGACGGCTTCCCAGCCATCCAATTCGGATTGTCTTGCCTGCCATGATACTGCCTCAGGGGAGATGACGTCAAATATTCAGAGTTCACTTGCATTATCGATTCATAAGGATCTTTCATGTCTTGATTGTCATGCGGCAATCAAGGCGCTTCCTCACGACGAAACATTGCCAAAGGTCAATTGCGGCAGTTGCCATTCTGAAGAAGCCGCAATTTATAAGTGGCATGGACGGATTCAGGTACCAGACGGCGAGGATATCCCTGATTGTCACGACTGCCACGGGAAACATGATATTCTGCCCTCTGGGGTAAAAGAATCACGCGTCAATCCCCTGAATTTGCCCGGCACTTGCGGGCATTGCCATGAAGACCTGGATTTAGTTAAGAAGCATGAGATTTTATATGGAAACGCAGTTCAGGTTTATGAAAGTAGCGTTCATGGTAAGGCCGCCATGGGTGGGGTCTATATGGCGGCCACTTGCAATGATTGTCATTCAGCCGGAACAGCTCATCGTATTCTTGCTCCGGGGAGCCCGGAATCTCCCATAAATCATTTTAATATCCCAAAAACCTGTGGGAAATGCCATCACAATATCGAAAACGATTACTGGGAGGGGATACATGGCAAATTGGTCGCCCGCGGCGAGACCGATTCTCCGATCTGCACGCATTGCCACGGCGAGCATGGTATCATTGCGCCGAGCAATCCGCGCTCGCCGGTCAGTCCCGCTCGCGTGGCCGAAGCCACCTGTGCCCCGTGCCATGAATCAGCTTATTTGAATGAGAAATACGGCATTCCTACCGGCCGATTGCAGTCCTTTGTGGATAGCTACCACGGCTTGAAAAGTAAAGCGGGAGATATCACCGTAGCCAATTGCGCTTCCTGTCACGGAGCCCACCGAATTCTGCCGCATACCGACTCTACTTCTTCAATCTACTCGGCTAACTTGAGAAGGACCTGTGGTCAATGTCATCCTGGCATATCAGCTGAAATGTCGAACGTCCCGATTCACAGTACTCCTGGAATATCGCAGACTCCGGTGGCCAGAGTCGTGGGGGAAATTTATGTTATCGCCATATTTCTGATAATTGGTCTTATGGTGGTTCATTGGCTAATAGATCTTCGCAAGCAGATAAAGAAGGTGCAATTAAGGGAGCCAATTGTCCGAATGACTTATAATGAAGTATGGCAACATACTTTTCTGATGATTACCTTTATTGCCCTGGTTTTAAGCGGATTTTCCCTTCGATTTTCAGAATCCTGGTGGGTTCAATTTCTTTTCGGCTGGGAAGGCGGTTTCCCTGTGCGTGGGATAATACATAGAGTGTCGGCGGTCTTATTCGTTCTTACGGCCCTCTGGCATCTTTTCTATCTAACCACTCCTCGCGGTCGGCAATTTCTCAAAGATATTTTCCCCCGCATGGAGGACTTCCGTCAATTTATCCAGATGATACTTTATAATCTCGACCGGAAGCCGGAAAAACCTAAGTTTGGACGGTTCAGCTATGTTGAAAAAGCTGAATACTGGGCCCTGGTCTGGGGAACAGTGGTAATGATTATAACCGGGTTCTTCCTCTGGTTTGACAATGTTGCGGTGGCGTGGTTTCCCAAAGGTTTTCTCGACGTCACGCTTATCGTCCACTATTATGAAGCCTGGTTGGCCACATTGTCCATCCTAATCTGGCACATGTACTCAACCATTTTCAGCCCGAATGTTTATCCCATGAATCCGTCTTGGCTCAACGGCAAAATGCCTCTGGAATGGTACAATCATGAGCATCCGGGCGACCCGACTCTGGGGAAGAAATAGACAAGGATACCCCGGACGACGAAAATTCGCTTTGCAATGATTTCCGAACTTGATTATAATTTATTTGTAGGTGGTCTTGTCAATTTTGCCTGCAAGGCAGAATATGATATCTCTGGCCGTCTGGCTGAAAAAAAATATGGTGTGAGCGTCTACAGATGACAAGGACTGAAGGAAAAATAGCCGGAATTTCTGGTTGGTTTCTGGCCGGGTTGCTCTTGCTGATTTGGGGCGGAATAGCAATGGGGCAAACGGTCGATGATTGCCTTTCCTGTCATAGCGACAATACTCTTGCTGAAGAACGTGACGGCCGCCAGGTTTCTCTTTATGTTGATCAAAATATTTTTAAGAAATCTGTACACGGTGAACTTGACTGTATCTCATGTCATGTCGATCTGACAGATACCGAATTCCCTCATAAGGAAAAAGTCGCTCCCGCCGATTGCAGTACTTGCCACGATCAGATTGCCGCCGTTTATGAAGGAAGCCTACATGGGCGGGCCGCGAAATCAGGAGCCAAACTGGCGCCGCGATGCTCCGACTGTCATGGAAACCATGATATTGTCCCGGTTTCCTCCCCGGAATCGAAAGTCGCAAAGTTCAACATTCCTTTCGTCTGCGGCCGATGCCACAAGGAGGGAACCGCAGTCAGCAAGACATATGATATTCCCCAGGATAGCATACTCATTCACTATTCCGAAAGTATTCATGGCGAGGGCTTATTCAAACGGGGTTTGACGGTGACGGCTGTTTGTTCAGACTGTCATACGGCCCACGATGTTCTGCCCCATACAGACCCAAAGTCCACCATATTCCGCGCCAATGTGGCGAAAACCTGCGAGAAATGTCATGGGAGAATCGAGCAGGTGCATCTTAAAATAGTCCGTGGCGAGCTATGGGAGAAAGAACCCAATAAAGTACCTGTCTGCGTGGATTGCCATTCGCCCCACAATATCCGAAAAATATTCTATACTCAGGGCATGGCGGATCAGGATTGCCTTTCTTGTCACTCCAAAGACAATCTATCAGTCACGCGGGATGGCCAGGTAATCTCGATGTTTGTTGATTCCCTTGAAGCGCAAAGTTCTATACACCGAAAAGTCGCTTGCGCACAGTGCCATACGGGAGTCAGTCCTTCTCTTGAAAGACCGTGTGCGACCATAACCTCAAAGGTAGATTGTTCAATCTGCCACGAGGAAGTCGTAAAGACATATCAAACAAGCGCCCATGGTATTCTTGAGGAACGGGGAGACCCGAACGCTCCCAAATGCCTTGACTGTCATGGGGTGCATAATATCAGGGCGCGCCGCGATATTCAATCCCCCACTTATCCGACAGGTGTTCCCAATCTGTGCGGCAAGTGCCATCGGGAGGGAAATAAAGCGGCTGTGCGATACACCGGCTCGCAACACAACATATTGGAGAATTATACCGAGAGCATACATGGAAAGGGATTACTGCAGAGCGGGCTGGTTGTAACGGCTATGTGCACCGATTGTCATACCGCTCATCATGTCCTCCCTCATGATAATTCAGAGTCGAGCGTCAATCATGCCAATTTACCGGCAACCTGCGGGCGATGTCATAACGGCATCTATGAACAATTCTCCCAAAGCATTCATTCGCCAAATGTCTATAAAGGGGATAAACCGCTTCCGGCCTGCAGTGACTGCCATAAGTCGCATACCATTGTCCGGACTGATTCAGAAGGGTTTAAGCTGGCCATTATTAATCAGTGCGGCCGCTGTCATATCGATGTAGCCGAGACCTATTTTGATACATATCATGGGAAGGTGTATAAGCTCGGTTATACCGCGGCGGCCAAATGCTATGATTGCCACGGCTCGCATAATATTCTTCCGACTTATGAGCCCAAATCGACGCTTTCTCGTCAGAATATCGTCAAAACCTGCGGGCAGTGTCACTCTGGATCGCATCGTCGTTTCGCCGGATATTTGACTCACGCCACCCATCATGACAAAACCAAATATCCAATATTATTCTATACCTTCTGGTTTATGACTATTCTTCTTACCGGAACTCTGGCGGTCGCGGGGACTCATACCCTTTTGTGGTTGCCGCGTTCTTTTCAGGCGATGCGGGAGCACAAGAAGCTGAGATTAGAAGTAAAAGGGAAACTTGAATATATCAGATTCGAAAGTTTTCCTCGTCGTTTACATGTTCTGGTTATTATCAGTTTTCTTGGCCTGGCTCTGACCGGCATGACGCTAAAATTTTCCTATCTCGGCTGGGCACAGTGGCTGTCAAAGGTTTTGGGCGGATTCGAATCAGCCGGTTACATTCATCGGGTCTGCGCCGTCATAACCTTTACCTATTTTGGGGCTCATATTTATGACCTTATTAGACGCAAGCGCCGGCAAAAGGTAACTTGGAAGCAATTTCTCTTAGGACCAAATTCCATGTTGCCCAGCAGAGTTGACCTGGACGAGGCCTGGGGAACCCTGAAATGGTTCATCGGGCTCGGCCACCGACCGGCTTATGGTCGCTGGACATATTGGGAGAAATTCGATTATTTCGCCGTTTTCTGGGGCGTGGTGATAATCGGCTCCACCGGGTTGACGTTATGGTTTCCCGAATTCTTTACACGATTCCTGCCCGGCTGGTTTATTAACGTGGCAACTATCGTTCATTCCGATGAGGCCCTCTTAGCGACTGCCTTTATATTCACTGTGCATTTCTTCAATACGCATTTCCGACCGGACAAATTCCCGATGGATACGGTAATTTTTACCGGCAGAGTACCGCTCGAGGAGTTGAAACAGGACCGCCCAAGGGAATATGAAGAGTTGATAAAAACACACGATATCAAAAGGCATCTGGCCGAACCTCTACCGGAAATGGTCGTGAAAGGTTCGAAAATATTCGGCGGAGTAGCCCTGACGATTGGCATATCTCTGATTCTACTTATTATTTGGGCGGAAATTTTTGGATACCAATAAGGTAATTATGGGCAACAAGAGAGTGGGACAAACTTGTTGCATTGCACGAAATTAGGGGGAGCGTAAAAGTATTTTAGATTTTTTTGATTTTTTCGCGAAAATCTCCGTAAAATATATGAATAATTACATTTATTTGATAGGATAATGAAAGAAATATGCTCTCACTAAAAGCACAATATGGTCTGAGGGCGGTTGTGTCATTGGCCGCACACTATGGCAAAGGGCCATTGCAGGCAAGGGAAATTTCTTCATCGCAGGGTGTTCCGGTACGCTATTTGGAGCTTCTACTTTCCCAGTTAAGAAGGGCCCGTTTGGTCGATGCTACGCGCGGGAAAAAAGGAGGGTATATTCTATCCAAAAAGCCCAACGAAATCACGGTCTGGGATATTGTCACAGCCTTTGAGGGAAAGGCGATTCTTTTCCAGCCCAAAGAAGCTGTCGACTCGCCTATCCATTCCAAGGCTCTGTCATTTATTTGGAAGGATGCCGAAAAGAAGATTATTGATTATCTGAGTTCTCTTAAAATTTCTAATGTTCTTGAAGCCGTTCGATCCGACAAAGAGATGTATTACATTTAAAACCTTCAGTCTAAATGGAGCCAAAAATGCCGAGAATCGCTGATGACATAACTGGCCTTATTGGGAATACGCCGCTTGTAAGACTTAATCGACTGGCAAAGGGTCTGCCGGGTAAAGTTGTAGTGAAATTGGAATCATTCAATCCCTGTTCATCGGTGAAAGATCGAATCGCTTTTTCCATGCTTGAGGATGCTGAAAGAAAGGGCCTGGTTACCGCTGACACCGTGATTATAGAGCCGACCTCAGGCAATACCGGTATAGCTTTGGCTTTCATAGCCTCGGCCCGCAATTACAAACTTATTCTGACCATGCCGGAAACCATGTCTATCGAGCGGCGGAGCCTCCTAAAAGCTTTCGGCGCTCAATTGGTCTTGACTCCCGGAGCTGATGGTATGCCCGGTGCAGTCAAGAAAGCTGAAGAGCTCGTCGCCTCCACTCCCAACGCATTTATGCCTCAGCAGTTCAACAATCCGGCCAACCCAAATATTCACCGCACCACAACCGGGCCGGAAATATGGCGGGATACCGATGGCGCTGTCGATATCCTGATTTCAGCTGTAGGGACCGGCGGCACATTAACCGGGGTAGGTGAATACTTGAAAACCAGAAAACCTGGAGTCAGAATTATTGCTGTAGAACCGGAAGGTTCTCCTGTCCTGAGCGGCGGGAAAAAGGGACCTCATCCCATTCAGGGGATAGGGGCAGGATTTAAACCCAATGTCTTAAATCTCAAAATTGTTGACGAGATTCAAAAGGTCACCAACGATGAGGCCATCAGTACTACCCGTCGTATCGTGCGAGAGGAAGGAATTTTGGCCGGTATTTCCTCCGGCGCTAATGTTGCCATCGCGCTAAAAGTGGCCTCACGGGAAGAGAATAGGAATAAGCTGATTGTGACTTTTATTTGCGATACGGGCGAAAGATATCTCTCGACGCCGACTTATTTGGAAATTTGAAGCGCCCCGCAACCTTTTTGGCGTTTCAATCCGTATCATGTTTCAATTTGTGTTCTCTCTTGAAACTGTGCGACCATAGAAATTGGCCGCTCTTCGGTTTGGCATATTAAATATTTTTGTAACTGATTGCCGCGCAACGGGCAATAATATTTTCGTTTGATGGTATTGTTTGTCTTGATTTGGCATAGGAAATGCTCCAAACATATCGGAATTTGCATTAGTAGATGACAGCGAGGGGCTCACGGTGTGATATTACGGGGGTTAGGGTGGCCGCGATTCAAAGGGCCATCGCCTCTCCGAATCGCAGGTCACATCTGATTCTGCTGGGGGAGGATCTTGAGAAGGCAACGTGAAAGATAGTCCCGCCGAATGGCGGGACTGTTTTTTTATTTCTTGGGAAGAAGACCGATATTTTGTATTTTGGATAGATGAAAAGGCATGCCGACATATATTGAAAATGAATATTTTTGAATCTTCTATGTATAAATAGTTATAAAGACAAAAAGATCACACTAATGGAGTTCTTGATATGATTGAAAATGCTTTGTCAATAAAAGGCAAAATTTTTGGGAGAATCTCTTTGCTATTCTTGCTTCTGTTTTTAGGCGCCGCGGCTCTTGCCCAATCAGATTCAGTTGAATATTATATGGAGCGCGGGCGCACAAGCTATGAATCAGGCAAACATAATCAAGCCATTAGCGCCTTCAGCAGGGTTGTTCAGATCGATCCGCAAGTGTCCGCGGCATACCTGCATCGTGGAATAGTATATGGAGCCATGGGGAAGTATCCGAAGGCAATCGAGGATTTCGGCAAGACGATTGAACTTGATCCAAAAATGCGTGACGCCTATTATAGCCGGGCTCTCGCCTATGAAAAAAACAAAGAAGAGTCTAAAGCAGTCCTTGATTATGGTAAGGCCATAGAGATTGATTCCAATTATACTGCCGCCTATTATAATCGGGGCATCTTGCGCTTCAGGCAGGCTCTTTATGACGATGCCATAAAAGATTTCCAGCAGGCTATAAAGCTAAAACCCAATTATGACAAGGCATTTTTGAACCTCGCGCATGCTTATTTGGGTAAAGAAGATACGAACTGGGCAGAGATCTATTATACCAAGGCCATCGAGACTAACCCTAAATATGCTGATGCCTATTATTATCGCGGTCTTACTAACTACTATACAAACAAATATGATAAGGCCGTCGCAGATTACTCGATGGCCGCCAAATTGAATCCTCAATTCGCCAATGCTTATTACGGTCTCGGGGCGACCTATGAATGGATGAGAAAATATGATGAGGCTATTGGCGCTTTTGAGAGCTATATCAAATCGGCCCCTGCGATGGATTCGGTAAGAGTGAAAAATACTCGCGAGAAAATTGATGATATAAAGAGAAAGAAAAAAGAAAGAGAGGGGAAAGAATAAAAGCGCCCGATCGTTGACCGTTCTCTTCTGCTTGTCCGCCACTGGAGGGGCGCAAACTATATGGCGACCGCATCTATTACTGGCCTATTCCGGTGCATAGGCCTCAAAATCCTACCTGACCCGCAATCCCGCAATTTTAACGGCCCCGCGATGATAGCCGTCGGGGAATAGCCGCTCCAATTCTTCCAATTCCAGTCTATTGGTCTCGCAAGTCTCATAAACGGTAGGGACCATTTTGTTTTTCTTGAAACTATCCCTCAAAAAAGTAATAACCTGCCAATGCTTTGCAGTCAGTTTCTCCGGCATCTTCATTTCATAAGCCTTAAATAGGGCAAACTGTCTATCCCATTCGGATGGGTCGATAAGAAAGCCGCGAACATCGACTCTATAAATTTTCTCTTCATAAGGCTTGTCAATGTCCAAGCCCTCCTGTTCTTCCTCCGGATGATATTCGATATTTTCTTCTTTATAACTGACTCCGGCCAATTTGCATGCCCCCCTTAAATACCCCGTGGGAAAAAGTCGTTTCAATTCCCTGTAATGCAAGCCGTTCATTTGGCAAGTCTGGTAAACCAGGGGACATTTTCCATTTTCTCGGTAGTATCGCCTGATGAAATCTATTACTCGCCAGTGTTCCGCAGATAGCCTGTCGGGAAGCTGAATTTTGGAAGCCATCCCCTCCACAAAATTGACATCCCATTCTCTGGGGTTGATAAGAAATCCCTCTGAATCGACTCGGTAGTCTTTATTTTTATAGGTGAAGATCATTACTTACTCCTGTCCAACCTAAGCATAGGTTATGACTTCATAATCCGAATTTTGCCTATATTTGCAAGCGGCTTTTTGGGGTCTTTCTAAGTCGTTGATTTATTATGAGATATTGAAAAGAAGTTAAGGTGGGTGTGCATAACCCAGATTCTGTTACAAACCGCTGATTTTATTATGCAGGAATAAATGTGGGCGAATCCTTTGGTGTTTTTCCCTGCAGATTCTCCTGATAAAAGGCATAGGTCATCGGATTGGATTCATTAAGGATCTCAGCGTTTACAATCTCGCCAATAAAAATGGTATGTGTGCCAATATCAATTTTCTCAATTACCCGCGCCTCAATAGCTGAGACAGTGTTCTCTGTTACAATCGGACAACCTGTTATTCCAATCTTGAAAGAGGTCTGCGGAAATTTGTCGATCACTCTGCCGGATCTGAAACCAAAAAGCCCAATAAAGGTCATCGGGGCCGATTCAGAAACAACTGATATGGAGAACAGATAGCTTTTGGAAATATATTCATGCGTGAGATTATTTTTGCTTATTGAAATCGCTATACGGGGCGGATCGGATGTGACTTGAAAAACAGTATTCGCCAATTGGCCATTGATTTTCTCGCCTAAAATTGAGGATACGATATAAAGGCCGTAACTGAATTTCCTCAGCGCCTTTCTGTCTATATTTTCCTTGGCCAAAAATCGCCCTCCGGAATTAGAGAATCCTCGAAACTATTTTGCATATCTCTCCCAGGAAATCCTCGTCTTCTTTTTCAAATGCCGCAACCGCATGGGAATCAAGGTCGAGTTCCCCGATTATTTCCTTATTTTTGAAAATGGGAAGAACCATTTCGGATTTTACGCGCGGATTGCATGAGAGATAATTGGTCTCCTCGGCTACATCATCGACAATAAATATCTGCTCGGTTTCAGCCGCCCGCCCGCAAATCCCTTTGCCGAATGGAATGCGGATATGCTCGGTCGGCTCACCGGAGAACGGGCCGAGAATCAGTTCCTTTTTGTCTTCCGGATTTACCATGTAAAAACCTACCCAATCATAACCGGGGACATTCTCCTTAAGAAGCTTACAGATTTTGTCAAGCCGATCCACGGTCGGAAGAGACTCCCGGGCAATATTCCTGACTTTGTTCAATAGATTCTGAAATAATTGGACCTTCTCTATCACTTGTTGGCCGCGTTTCCCGAAGATTGTTCAGTCTGCATTTCATCCCAGGCTTGCCAGGCGCGCCTGAGATGAGGTATTGTTATTGAGCCGCCGACGATCAGTCCGATGGAGAAAGCCTCTTCCAGCTCGGAGTCACTGATTCCCTCTTCATGACATCGAATCAAATGGTACATTATGCAGTCATCGCACCGCAGAACCAGAGACGCCACCAACCCCAAAAGCTCTTTCGTTTTTGCGGGAAGAGTTCCGGCATTATAGGCCTGCCAGTCGATATTATAGAATCTCTTAGTATTGGCGCCGGCATATTTCATTACGATTTGATTAAGCTTCTCGCGGCTTTCCTGAAATTCCTTGATTCTGCTTTTACTCATCAGATTTTCTTTTCTATCAATTCTGTTTATATGGACGAACAATGTCAGGTTGGATTTTGTAGGGGCGTTTGGCGAAACGCCCCAATTTCAGGTATCCGAACAAAATCAGATATCCCTACTTTCTCTGCCCGAGAATGCTATCCAGCATCATTAGACCCTGCTTTGAATCTCCGACCATTTTCAGCTTTTCAACTATATCTGCCGCATTTGACTCTTCTTCCACCTGCTCGGTCACAAACCATTGAAGAAAAGCGTTCGTGGCATAATCTTTCTCCGCAATCATTAAGTCGATCAGATTGTTGATTGATTTTGTGATTTTCTGCTCGTGGCGATAAGTTTCTTCAAGAACAGCCAGAGAAGAGGCCCATTCAAATTGCGGCTTGTCAATGGCGCTCAAAGTCACGCGACCGAGCCGCTGGTTGATATATGCATAGAATTTCATCGCATGCCCTCTTTCTTCCTCCGACTGCACTCTCATCCAATGGGCAAAGCCCTTGAGATTTCTTGCCTCAAAATAGGCGGCCATCGATAGATAGAAGTAGGATGAGAAATATTCCTCCCTAAGTTGATCATTAAGGGCTTTCTGGATTTTTTCGGTAATCATTTCCTTGTTCTCCAAAATCAAAGTATTTTATTATTTATTTTTTTCAAGCAATTTTCTTTGCGGCCGCCAGGACTTCGTCATAATTGGGTTCGTTGGTGATTTCTTTGACAACCTGTATATATCGAATAATTCCCTGTCGGTCAACAATGAAGATTATGCGCGCCAAAAGCCTCAATTCCTTGATCAAAACTCCATAGGCCATGCCAAATGAGGCATCTTTATAATCTGATAGTGTCTTGACTTTATCAACTCCCGCGGCGCCGCACCATCTTTTCTGGGCGAAGGGGAGATCCATGCTTATTGTGAGAATGCTGATATCCGACCCCAGTCTCGTGGCCTCTGTATTGAATCGCCTCGTTTCCATATCACAAGTCGGGGTGTCCAACGAGGGAACAGCCGAAATTATGGAGACTTTCCCGCGCATCGAGGAGAGATGGAATGGTTTCATCTCGTTGTCGATGACTATGGCATCCGGAGCCGAATCGCCGACCTTCGGCTCAGATCCTATCAGTGTCAGAGGACTGCCTTTCATTGTGACAGCGCCTTTTCTTTCCTGCATTTTAGCAACCTTTCCGTTTCTAACAAATGTGAATTTGATTTATTATTATGACAATAAAACAATGCAAATTCTCGGTAGTTCCAAAGGGTTTGTTGAAGAAGTCCAAACTCTGTGCCGTGGGGGAGTCCCTCCCTACGGTATCATTGCAATATTTCGGTCAGGAGGGACGAGTCTGTCTCAAAACTCCATTCCGTTTCGGCAGGTCCTTCTCCGACGAAGTCGGAGTATGACCTGCCGATTTGCAACTCGTTGGGCATCAACAGATGTGCCAGTTCACATTTCTCGACCGGTCGAGAAAAAGGAACTGGCACAACGGGTGGGGGAACTTTTGAGACAGACTCGGGACTCCTAACCGCGCATTGACGGGGTTTACTAAGACTCCCCATAGTCATATAGACTTATGGGGAATATTGCTTGATTTGTTTTCATATTTTTCCCCGGCCAGGATTTTCTTGACTCATATTCTTGAAATTCGAAGCCTCCGGCCAAAATCAATATTTTTCTGGCTAAGCGAATAAGTTTCTTGATAAATATCTCTACACTCAGCCTGGGCATTTATGGTATCGAACCCGGATATAAAATTTATTCATAAGACTGATGAAATATTTGCTAATTGATGGAAAATTTATTAATATCACAGGCTAAATAGATAAGAATAGCGCCTATTTTAATTGGAGGAAAATTGGAAGAATTTCGACAGGGGCGACGAAATTTCATTAGCTGGCTGATTGGAGGCGGGGCTATAGCGCTTCTCGGATCGGTGTTCTATCCGATTTATAAATATGTTATCCCCCCCGCATCCGGCGAAGCCAATGTCTCACAAGTAAAATTGCCTTTTAAACTGAAAGAATTGCAGGAAGATGAGAAACGATTCCGGATTTTCAAATTTGGCCGGAAATTAGGAATAATTGTTATTACTCCTGAGGACAAGGTCAAGGCCCTTTCCGCCACCTGCACCCATCTTGATTGCACTGTCCAATTCCGCCGCGATTTGGGATTGCTCTGGTGCGCCTGTCATAATGGACGTTATGATCTTGAAGGGAAAAATGTCTCAGGGCCGCCCCCGCGTCCGTTAACCCCGTTTTCCGTTCATGTTGATAAATCTACCGGGGAAATTTTCGTGGCTGAGGCCAAATCGTAAGAGATTGTTGAAAAAGTGTATATTATGGCAAAGCGCTTCACTTATGTTCACAAGTCGCCCCTGTCTGTCATTCCGTGCTTTGACACCGGTTCCAGGAGTAAACTACTGGCTTGCGCTTATCAGCCTGTTGTCTGGATACTGGATCAAGTCCAGTATGACAATTTCGGAGCCTTATTACCAAAGAAAATACTTTTTCCC
>CAZCFT010000033.1:4630-22298 GCA_964498015.1 uncultured Ignavibacteriaceae bacterium | reverse complement strand
ACAGGTGATGGAGATGTCGGGTTTTTCTCCGCCTGCGGCGGATCAGAACCCAGCCTACTGACTATATCATCGGACGGGCAGATCTGGAGATCTGCCGCGCACGGTGCATATTTTTTTCCCGAAAGCAGGCGCCGAACTGCTTCAAGGGCATCATAAGCCACTCCGATAAATGGGTCATCCGGGGTCTTTATCTGATTCTGAAAAGTTATCTCATCTTTCTCCGCGGATTTCCCGAAAAGCTCCACGTTCCCTTCAAGGGTCATCATTCGCCCGCGAAATGCTTGCCCCGCCCCATCCTTTTCCACAAAAAGACAATTGGCGCCGTCGGTGGTCAACGATTCAAGAATTGACTCCCACTCGATGAGTACAGTTGTAAGCAATTGAAATAGTTCGGGAGAGCTGTCTTTGGCGTCGTCACGGACCTGCCGGAATCGCTCGATTTCGCTGATTTCTGAAGTAGGTGGGGTTCCGCCATCCATTCTTGCGCCGTCAGGAACCCCTTCCTGACGGAATTCCGGCGGTGATAATAGTGTCGGGTTTTTCCTCCGACCAAGGTCGGGTTCGGAACTCGGCCTGCTTTCGACAATATTCCGACAAATTTCTAGCCCGGCTTCAGTCTCGCCGATATAAGACAGTTTTTTGGCCAGGGCAATTGCGGTCTGGCGAGTTATGGCTTGGATTTTGGCGTGGAAATTTATAAATCCAGCACTTGACGAATCTGCATCGCCTGATTTGGAAATATCGGAAAGCCTATTAATAATAGACCGCAGCTCTTCGATCCGCAGGTCGCCGAGGTCGGTTTCGGATACAGGCTGAAGAAACAGGGGGAAATATTCATCTAAATAGGATGAAAAAGATTTATACTCTAAAGCCTCTTTCAGTTTCGGCCAGAAATCGGTAAGGAGAAGCAAGCGGGTATCGGGGGTATGAATGACGGCAAGACTCGCTTTGAGTCTATCGAAATCTCTGGTAAATTGAAGCGGAGAATCGCTCATATTTTACCGACCCCCTCAGAGTTGCGCAATCATTGAACTGATCAGCTTCGCATGCCCTTCCTCGAAACGGGCCAACTGCTCAAAAGTCTCTTTGGCTTCTTTCGCCTGAGATTTTTCGGCCATGGAGCGAAAAAGGTCGCGCGCCTCGATTTCCAGTTTAAGCGCCATATCCAAAATTTCTCGTTTGGAGTTAGTGCTCCGCACCTGTTCAATTAGACCTTTATGCTGGGAAGTCATCGCCTCGCCGATTTCCGGCAGACCTTTCTGCTTGAGTATGTCGGCGGCGCTTATCCATTTTTCCGAGCGGACAAGCGAATCATATTGTCTTTCGAGAATTTGAAAATGCGTTTTTTCCTCGCCGGCAAGTTTTTCCAGAGTCTCTTTGATATCGCGGCTTTCCGTCTTTTTCGACGCTTCCAGATAAAAAACATAGCTGGCCGCTTCGGACTGGATGCCGGAGGTCAAAGCCGCCAGTATATCCGGATGAACGGGTGTCATTATATACTCCTTTCGTTCAGGCCCCAGACAGGGAATTTTTCACCGGCTACATTTCATAAAGATAATTCTTATCCAGTTCGTCCTGAAGTCTCTGTTTATGCTTCAATTCCTCGCCGGCAAGAAAATTAAACATGGTTTTGGTAGCCTCGTTTTCAAACAGATCAGCATGCCCTTTGTAAAAATCATGGGCTTCCTGCTCCCGCTGAATGGCAATCTTGATCGCCTCCAGCGGGTCCGTTGTTTTATCAATCATTTTTGTTTCTCCTGCGCCGACTTTAGTCGGGATGCGGTTCTTGGCGCGTTGTTTTTTCATTATTCGATTTGTCCAATTTGTTTTTTTTGCCCCGAAAAGTCAAGCGATTAGAGGGTACCCCCATGACTGCCCAATGCCTGCGGGGCATATTTTTATTGAATTTGGCCAACTGATAAATATATAATAGGTTAATGCTTTTGAGCGACAATGTACGAATATATTAAAGCCAATTGGGAAAATATCCAATCCCGGGTCGCTCTGGCGGCCCATAGGGCAGGGAAGAAGCCGGAGGAAATCACGGTTGTGGCAGTCTCAAAATTATTTCCTGCCGAAGCGATTCGGGCGGCTGTTGAATCTGGAATAGCAGACATTGGCGAAAGTCGCGTGCAGGAAGCAGAAGAGAAAATAAAATCACTGGGCGGAATTGCCCGATGGCATATGATTGGACACCTTCAGTCAAATAAGGCGAAAAGAGCCATTGAGCTTTTTGATATGATTCAATCAGTCGATTCACTTAAGCTGGCACAACTGATTAATCAATACGCCGCCGATGCCAACAAAAAGATCGAGTGCTTGCTTGAAATCAATTGCTCCGGCGAAAAATCGAAATATGGACTGGAACCACAAGAAGTTACAAGTATGATTGCTGAAGTTAGCTCGTTAAATAATATTGGACTAAGTGGCTTAATGACTGTCGGCCCGCTGACCGATGATGATTATGCAATACGAAAGGCATTTGCATCAACTGCCGGTCTTTTTCAGAAAGGGAAACAGATTGCGGGAGAGTCGTTCCGATATCTCTCGATGGGAATGTCCTCCGATTTTGAAACCGCGATTGAAGAAGGTTCCAATATGGTGCGTATCGGCACAGCTATATTTGGGGAGAGGGGGACGACATAGAATCGTAGGGGTTTGCCGTCAAGGTCCGGCCCAGACGGGATTCATCAAACCCTTGCTTGACTGTCCGAGCCGTTTGCATGGGATAGTTGGTTGCGTCTGTTACACATGATGAATTCGAAAATGAAACATTTCAATATCTAAAGAAGGTATCTTATGGACCTAACACCCAATGATATCAGAAATCAGAAATTTTCAACTTCCTTCAGGGGGTACACCAGAGACGAGGTTGACGCATTTATGGATTCAGTCGCTTCCGCTCTCGAGGAAACCAGAGTTCAGGCCATGAAGCTTGGCGAAGAAAAAGAAACTCTGGAACGGCGATATCAGGATTTGAGAAATCTCGAGGAAACAATCAAAGCCGCCGTAATCGAGGCACAAAAGGGAGCGGAGAATATTTTGGCTAATGCTCGCAAGGAGGCGGAGCTGATTGTCGCCGAGTCCCGACGCCAGCGGGATTTAACTATTGAGGAAAAACATCGCAAGCTGGCCGAGATGGAAATGCGGATGGAGGAACTGGAATTCACGCGCAAGACCCTTTTCACGCGGCTCCGCGCTGATATTGGGGTCACCCTGAAATTGCTTGAAGCGATGAATCCAGCGCCTGAGGATAGGAAAGACAGTAAGCCAATTTCCAAACATGAGAGTCCTGATACTGAAATAGACAAGATCGTAGAGCAATTCCGCAAAGAATCCGGAGCCATTCCGTTCGAGGGTTCCGTCCGAGAAGAGTCAGTCAAAAGACCTAATGCGGCTATTGACGCAAAGGAGAACAAAGATGAGCTATAATCTTAATGCCATGATTCAGCAGGCGACCAACCAGATTAGGATCAAAAGCAATCTCATCCCGGAAATAGGCATCATTCTTGGCACCGGACTCGGTTCACTCGCCGATGGAATTGAAATTTCCGCCAGAGTTGACTACGGCGATATCCCTAATTTCCCGATTTCGACCGTCGAATCGCACGCCGGAAGGCTTCTTTTCGGTCATCTCAAGGGAAAACCGGTCGTGGCGATGCAGGGGCGGTTCCATTATTATGAAGGGTACACCCTCCAGCAGGTAACATTCCCTGTTCGCGTGATGAAAGCGCTCGGCATCAAGACGCTGATAGTCTCTAATGCCTGCGGCGGCCTGAATCCTCTATTCAAACGCGGTGATATTATGATTATCACCGACCATATAAATTTACTTGGCAATAATCCTCTTGTCGGCCCTAACGATGATTCTATCGGCGACCGGTTTCCCGACATGTACAATTGCTATGATAAAGATTTGGTCAAGCTGGCCGAAGAAGTCGCGCTTGAGCAAAAGCTTCCGGTGAAAAAGGGTGTCTATGTTTCAGTCGCGGGCCCTAATTTGGAAACCGCCGCCGAATATCGATTCCTTCGTACTATCGGCGCCGATGTGGTCGGGATGTCCACTGTCCCTGAAGTTATCGCGGCGCGCCACCAGAAAACGAGAGTCTTGGCCTTTTCGATTATCACCGATATGGGCCTGCCGGATGCATTGACGGCCTGTTCGCTTGACGAAATCATCGCCACCGCCAACAAAGCCGAACCGAGACTGAGGGAGCTGATTGCGGGGTGTGTGGGGAGGATGTGGCGGCCGGCCGCTGTGTCGTCCCAGTGAAAGGCGTCCGCCGTTCACAATTTCTCGGAAGATTATGCCATCCATAGCATTTTTACTATCAAACCGGTGGTGTTTGCGACCAACCGCCTATTATTATAGGCTACAGTTATGAATATATGTCATATTAAAGAAGGGACTTATCACCGGCCAAAATGCATAATTAAGCAAAATTACTACGAAAGCTGTAGCTCAAATTTAAAAAATGACAAAACGAACCCAAGTTTCCAGCCCAGATTTTATCGCGGGGGTTAACTTATCCGGCGACCCATTGAGCCCGCGAACCGCCCCTCCTCCACATGCTTCTCCTGGGCGGCGAGAGATTTTTCGAGGAATCCCAGACGGGGGCGGATTAGTTGAAAAGCTATAAACGAGACAAAGACGAAAAAGAACAGGTGCGCCAGTGTCCCACCCAGAACATAGAAGACCAACCCATAAAGCGATATCGATGAGGTCAAAGCATAGCATAGAATGGAAATTCTGTATGCGCCCGCCGCGAAATCATCTGCAAATGTCTCTTTCGATTTTATCATCGGAGCAAAAAACCTCTTCTGCTTGAGAATTATCGCTATACCGCCGTCAACTATCGCCACGGCCGCCAATGCCCAGAAGAATATATTCAGATCATCGGCAGACATTCTGGCCTCAACGGCACGCTCGCTCTCGAGATAATAGGCGATGCCGAGTATCAAAACCGGAATAAAAATATTTATCAGAAGCCCCATATAGAGCGGCTTGACTAGCACATGACTCAGATCGATATTATACTTATTCAATTAATCTTCTCCTTTTTCTTGCGAACCTCCTGGAAAAAGGCCTGCATCAGCTTCAGAGATTCCTTCTCCATAATCCCTGCTATTACCTCGATTTGATGATCAAGCCTCCTTTCGGTCGGAACCTCAAATATCGATCCGCAGGCTCCAAATCGGGCGTCTTTGGCGCCAAAGACAATTGTCTTGATTCTCGACAATACCGCGGCCCCGGCGCACATGGCGCACGGTTCGATAGTACAGTAGAGAACACAATTATCCAGACGCCAGTCGCCGACAACGCCCGCCGCGGAGGTGATAGCGATCATCTCGGCATGCGCGGTGGCATCTTTAAGAGATTCAGTACGATTATGTCCCCGCCCGATAATTTTATTATCTTTGACCACAACGGCTCCTACGGGAACTTCGTCTTCTTCAAAAGCTTTCTGCGCTTCTTTCAGCGCCTGCTCCATAAAAAATTGGTGATCGAGACTATTCATTCAATTACCATCTATGCAAGCTACTCACAATCCCCATATCTCCCATAGTAGGCGCGGCGGGATCATCCCCTCCGAGAGATATCTATCATGGAAAGCTTTGAGCGAAAAACGCTCGCCCTCTCTGGCTTTCATAGCGTCACGAAGCTTCACAATCTCTGTCTTGCCGATAAGATAGCTCATCGGCACAGTTGGAGTGTAGGTATATCGGTTGACCTCGGTTCTAATAAAATTGGAATCGGAATCAAGAGCCTTGGTCATCCAATCAACCGCCTCATTGATGGTCATCTTCTCGGTTTGAAGTTTGACATCTACAATAATTCTGGCCGCCCGGAACATTATCCCGCCGAGCGCTCCAAGATACCGCCGCTTATCCGCGCCATAGAAGCCATTATCATACATCATCTCTTCGCAATACATTGCCCATCCCTCGACATAGCAGAGGTTATTCTGCCACTTGTGGATATCATCGAAGACCCTGGACGACATCACAGATTGCAGATGATGCCCCGGATAGGCCTCATGCACCACCGACCCTTTGAATCCTCGGCGATTGATAAATTTGCTATAGACCGCTCTCTGCCCGTCATCAAGCGTATCCGGGAGCGGACGAACATAAAAATGCCCGGTCTGCTCAGGATTGAATGGGCCCGGCGGTTCATAGGCAATACTGCTTATTATATTGCGCAAGAACGCCGGAGTCTCCATGACAACGCAGTCTCCGACATCATCTGGAATTGTCACGATATTCTTTTGAGAAAGATAGAGTTTGGTTTGCTCGACCTCCCATTTGTAGTAACTCAGAATTTCATCCTTGCTAATGCAATTATATGGATAAACAGAATCAATCTCCGTCCTGTTGGAATCGAGCCAAGTTTCGTATGCGCCATACATGGAATCAGCCTGCCGGAAAAGTGTCTCTCCTATTTTCAATAGAGAATCAGCGTCATAATCAAGGAAATATTCATTTTTCAGTTTATAATCGAATTCTGTCTTTCCGATGGCAAAAGAACCTTCTCCTCCAGGAGAGAGTTGACTAAGATATTTGTGGAAATCCTTCATAGCCGCGATGACCTTTCCAGCGGCGCCTTCAACCTCCGGCGCCAGGGCCGGCAATTGGGATTTCAAGTCCTCAGCGAGAGACCGATAGAAATCCATACCTGTTGTCAGCATTTCCTGAGCCATTTTGACATAAATCGGCGCCGGCTTCTTGAGATTGATTTTTGCCTGCGTAAACAAGTCAGGAACCACCTTCATACGGGCGATGATGTTTTGCACCCGAACCTCCAGAGGGGCATATTCGGAGATCGAAATCAGATAGACTCCATTGACAGCATCATCAGCATAAATATATGGACACTTCTGATACCACTTGATTCTGTCAAGATTTTGCAGGGCAATATCAACATTGCTTTTAATCAGTTTCCAATCAATCCGGCTTTCCGATGAAAGAACGTCCACTTTTATTTTCGATAATCTTGACTGAAATTTTTTCAATTTTCCGATCTCAGCGCTGATTGATTTTGGGGAATAGTCGGTCAAAAGATAATCATACTTATGAATCCCTCTCCCGGTGGAAATGACCGGATAAAAAGTTTGAAGGTTTTCAAAGGCTTCACCGGCCAGCTGACTGAAATTACTTTCTGCAGAATTCTGCGCAAATGATATTGAACATAGGAATAGTACCGTCGTCAGAAAAGACAAGAGCCATTTCATGGCGCCTCCAATTAGCTTAAATCTCAATTTCATAAATAAAACCCCGATACCAGTTCTATATGCATTGTATGCGGAAACATATCAACCGGCGTCATACAACCGATTTTATACCCGGCTTGCACCAGCAGGGCCGCATCGCGCGCAAAGGACGCCGGATTGCAGGAAACATAAACCATCTTTGGAAATTTTATCTCGATTAATCTTTTCAATGCTTTGGGGTGAAGCCCCGCACGTGGGGGATCAATTATGGCGCAGGTAATATTATTCAAAACAGTATTGTCTGTAAGTATTTCCTGAACTGAACCGGCAAGGAAATGGACATTTTCAAGCTTATTCAATTCTGCATTTTCTTTTGCTGCCCTGATTGCCGAGGGCTCAAGCTCGACTCCAACTACATCTTTAACCAGTTTTGAGGCGCAAATTCCAATAGCGCCGGCGCCGCAGTACAAGTCAAGCAGATGGTCATTCTTATTCGGACTAAGTATTTCATAAATCAGGCTATATAGCTTTTCAGTCTGAAGGGTATTTGTCTGAAAGAACGAATTGGCGTAGATGCGAAATTTGAATCCAAGAATCTCCTCTTCTATATAACCTTTTCCATGAAGGACTCTTTCCGATTCCCCGCGAGCGATATTCGACTTACTGTTATTAATATTTTGCACTATGCTGGCAACCTGAGGAAATCTCCGGCAGGCTTCCCGGCATAGCTCATCGACATTGGGGATCTTATCGTCAACCGTTACAATATTAAGCATAACTTGCCCGGTCTTCTTTGCCTCCCGAATCGCCAGAAATCGGACAAATCCTTCATGGCTATAAACATCATACACCGGGATTTTATTCGTGCGAACAAATTCCCGAAACCAGACGACAATTTCATTGGAAAGGGGCGATTCAAGCCAGCACTCCTGTAAATCAAAAATCTGGTCAAAATACCCGCGCCTATGAAGTCCGAATACAAAACCATCATTTTCGGTCACATTGAAAGAGAATTCCATTTTATTGCGATAATAGAATTGCTCATCTGACCCAACAACCGGTTTCAGATCAATATTGTCAATTTTCCCGATATGTTTCAAGCAATCCAGTATTTGCTTTTTCTTGAAATAGAGTTGCTTGTCATACCTCAAGTCTTGCCAGGTGCAACCGCCGCAGATACCAAAATGAGCGCATTTTGCCTGAATCCGGTCCGGCGATTTCTCGACTATCTCAATAACTCGTCCAAAATTATATCGGGCCTTACTTTTGACAATTTCGGCGCGGACCATCTCTCCCGGGAGACCGCCATCGAAAAATATGATTTTCCCCCCCACTTCGCCGACCGATTTGCCATCAAAGGCAAGATCATTTATCCGAGTTTCAATAATGCTCCCTTTGCGGGTGTCATTGACAATCTGTGACATTGAACAAATATAATCAATCATGATCGCGAACAAAAGGCGAAAGAAAGGATTGGCCAGGCGCCATTTTTCCTTTCGCCATTAAAATTTTATCAGATAGATTCTCCGCCCCCTTCTGAGGGACTTGTTGAAAAACCCTCTGATGGATATAAAGCATTTGATAATGGAGAGAAGTAACCCCAAATCGTTATTCCCGACTTGATCGGGAACCCAGAGAGTGGTTGTGAAGTGCAAATCAATTACTGATCCGTCAAATGCCGGATTTACCAATTTCTGGGTCCCGTGTCAAGGCACGGGATGACAGATCGGGCCGCTCGATCAACATCAGTGAAGCGCTTTGCCAAAATATACACTTTTTCAACAGTCCTGAGGGTCTACCCATGCCTACTTTTTGAACTTATGCCATACGAAAAAGCCAATACCGGCGATGATTAATATTCCTATCACAAGATCGGCTTGATGAAAATATTTGCCGAGCGTATCCCAGTTATCGCCCAGCATTTTTCCGACATAAGCCAGCGTCCAACACCATGCGAGCGAACCCAAAAAAGTATATAAGACGAATTTGGCAAAATTCATTCGAGCTATGCCGGCGGGGAGAGAAATAAAAGTCCTAATTACCGGCAGAAGCCGGGAAACGAAAATGGCAATATCGCCATATTTTGTTGTCCATCGCTCGGCATCATCGATTTCTTTCTTAGAAAGGAGTATATACTTGCCATATTTTTCAAGAAAAGCTCGACCGCCATAATATCCGGCGGCATACGACGCTGTCGAACCAACCACGCATCCAAATGCGCCGGCAAGTGAAACCCCCAGCATACTGAACCGCCCGCCGGAAACAAGCGAACCGGAAAATGGCATTATTATCTCCGAAGGGAGAGGGATACAGGCTGACTCTATTCCCATGGTAAGTAGAATTCCCGGATATCCCATCTGTGAAATGATATTTATTATCCATTGCGCAACCGGCTGAATTATTGATTCAAACATGAAGGTGTCCTTATCTTCGATGACATGGGTGAAATTTTCAAAGGTCGGTTAATTGCAAATTGTTTTTAATCATCATTATTAGTGGAAGGCAATTTCTCTATCCGTAATCTTTTCAAACGATTTCCCTCCGCCTGCAAAACGGCGAATTTTATTCTATGAATAATCACTTCTTCCCCTGTGAGGGCGGGATGCCCCAGCCGTTCAAAGACAAGGCCGGCCAGAGTGCTGGGGCCGTCCTCGGGCAAATTGACGCCAAAGCGCTCGTTGAGCTCATCTATTCGCAAGGACCCGGCGGCAAAGGCGACTCTATCATTCTTTATTGATAATTCGCTTTGTTCGGTGTCATGCTCATCTTGAATCTCGCCTACAATTTCCTCCAATAAGTCTTCAAGCGTAATTAGCCCAGCCGTACCTCCAAACTCATCAAGGACTATAGCTACGTGCATCTTTTTCTGTTTGAATGTCCCCAATAGCATCTTAAGCTTTATCGAATCGGGGACAAAAAGAGGTTTTCGGATAATATCTCTAATTATGATAAGCCGCGAATGCTGAAGAACTCTGATCAAGTCTTTGGTATATATGATTCCAATGATTTTATCCATGTCGCCCTGATAGACAGGGTATCTTGAGAAGCCATTCTCGGTAATTTTTTTCAAAACCTTGTCGGTTGGTTCGTTGATATTGATTCCAATGATTTCCGTGCGCGGCGTCATCGCCTGACGCGCGGTCGTATCTGAAAAATCAAAAACCGACTGGATTAATTCCTGTTCGGTGACGTCAAAAATCCCCTTCTCCAACCCATCCGCAATCATAATATTTATCTCATCTTCGGTGACAGCGCTTCCTTCCGAAGCCGGCTTCAATCCAACCAGACGGATTAGCCCCTTCGCCGTTCCGGAAAGTATTCTGACAAAGAAATGACATCCCTTGATGAATAGGGCTATCGGTCCGGAAACCGCCGAGGCTATTCTCTCCGGCCGGGTAAGCGCAATATATTTTGGCGCCAATTCACCCAGAATAACCGATAAAAGGGATACCATGATTACGACTATGAAGAATGCGACCGACTGAGCCGCCCCTGCGATAGACTGAATCGGTATTCTGGCAATATAGGGGGTAATCGAATCGACCACTGTCATTCCGCTGAAAACCCCCGCGAGAGTCCCGATAAAGGTTATTCCTATCTGCACGGTAGCCAGAAAGTCTTCGGGTCGGGAATGAATCTTTTCGGCGCGGGCGGCAGACAGGTTGCCATGCTTAGCCATTCGTTTTAGTTTGCTTCTGCGACTGGCTATTATCGAAAATTCCGACAGAGCAAAAAAACCGTTGGCGGCTATCAGAAGAAGAATAGCCAGAATTTCGAAATATATGTTATGCATTTCTTCCTATCAGTCAAAATGTCAGGCAAAAGGCCTGATGCGGCCTTTGCCGCATAAAAATCAGCCTTATGCAGGCTTGGATAATATGCCTGATTTATGACAATTCTCAAGAACAATTTCCCTCCCGTCGGCATGCAGAAATTCATGGGGAACTGGTAAGGGTTTGATAAATCCCGCCGGGGCGGACCTTGACGGCAAACCCCTGCAAATCGAATCACTTTGAATAATATATTGAAAATAGCGATCTGTCTAATGCCGGATTTATCAATTTTCAGCCGGCATACCCGGTCTGGGCAAGATTCTGCAGTCTCTTGATCCTCTCTTCCATCGGCGGGTGGGTCGAAAAGAGCGAAGCGAATCCTTTTCCTGATAGTGGGTTGGCTATAAATAAGTGCGCTGTCTCCGGTCTCTGATCCAGATTCAATCTAACCGGCGCTTGATGAAGCTTCTGTAGCGCGGAGGCAAGTCCCATATATTGGCCGGTAATCTTGCCGCCTTCCGCGTCAGCCTTGTACTCCCGATTGCGGGAGATGGCCATCTGGATCAACAAAGCCGCGATCGGCGCCACAATCATGACGGCAATCAGAGCGATCGGATTACTTCCCCCTCGGTTATCATCGCGTGAATATCCGCCAAAAATCATAGACCAGCGCGCCATTGACGCTATCATCCCGATGGCGCTTGCCATTGTAGCGGCGATAGTACCGATAAGCATATCCCGATTTAGCACATGCGCCAATTCATGCCCGATAACACCTTCAAGCTCGCTGTCATTTAATATTTCCAAAAGCCCCTCGGTTGCCGCAACGGCTGAATGACTCACGCTTCGACCGGTGGCGAAAGCATTGGGCGCTTTGGACGGAATAATATAGACCTTTGGCATTGGTATCATCGCTTTTTGTGAAGCCATGCTCACAATCCGCCAGAGGCGACGATGGGTGGTCTCGGTGACCGGCGCCGCATGATACATTTTCAAAACAATCTTATCGGAAAACCAGTAAGAGGCAAAATTGAAGATGACGGCAAAGACAAAAGCTATCACCATCCCATTTCTTCCTCCGAGCATATATCCAACGCTGACAAATACAAGCGATAGCAGTAGAAGTAGAAAAGTAATTCTCAGACTATTCATGTATCAATCAACCTCCCGATATCAAAATTATTCTTTCTTTTATCATAATATGCAAGATTCTTTTGAGTATTCCTCTCCCAAAAAATCCCGCCCGAATACCCCTGTATCGATTTATCTTCTTCTGCCAACGCCAATCTCTTCTCCGCCAGACAGCAATAATATTCATCAATCTCTATACCAACAAACCGCCTCGAAAGTTTCCGGGCGACGACTGAAGTCGTACCCGAACCCAAGAATGGGTCAAATACTATATCATTCAGATTGGAACTTGCAAGAATAATTTTGGCTAAGAGTTTTTCCGGTTTTTGAGTCGGATGCATGGTATTCTCGGGCATCGACCAGAAGGGGATAGTAATATCCGTCCAGATATTTGACGGGTGTGTGATTCGATACTGCCCTTCTTTGTCATCTGTCCAGTCTTTCGGTTTTCTCGCGCTATCTTTATATGGCGCAATAACTTTTCTTTTTATTTTGACATCTTCCAAATTGAAAGTGTAGTCATCCGAGACCGTGCAAAACCAGATGTCCTCAGTGCAGTTTTTCCAATTGGCTTTGGCGCCTCGCCCTTTTTCTCTTTCCCATGTTATTCGATTTCTGACATGGAAATATTTTCGGGCGACATCAAAAATGGCCGAAGAGGACTTCCAATCCCCGCATATATATAATGAAGCGCTTTTTTTCAAAATTCTGGGCAATTTTCTCATCCATGTATCCAACCACTCGGCATAGCTGTCCAAATCCATTTCCTTGAACGACATGGAGTTAAAATTCTTGGTCAAATTATATGGGGGGTCGATAAAGGCCAGATCGACAAAATGATCCGGCAGGAATTCAAAAATTTCTAATGTATTGCCGCAGATCGTCTTATCAATTACATTTTCTATCGAGACAGAGTCATTTAGACGTACGATACGCTCTTTCAGGAGACTTAATTCAGTTTCGTCTATAGAAATAGTTTTATTCCTTGGGGCTCCCTTTTTATATCCTGCCGAGTTTGCCATACCGATAAATGCCTGAGTGCATCCCTCTTAGGTATGCTGGAAAAAATCCACCGCAGATACAATGGACTATTTGCTGGGATGTTTCCTTTTCCCTCTTCCCCAAGTATCTTCTTCGGCTGGTGGCGGCGCTTTTTTATCGCCGGGGCCTGTTCCCGCCGCCTCCACTTTGGCCGAGGATTCAGGCGCTTTCGCAGTTTCAACTTTCATTGGCGATTCGATGGGAGCTTTCTCTTTTATATGATTGTCACCCGCCAGATCTATTTTGGAAAAATCCTTTTCGAAAAAACTATTTTTCCCGTCAATAGCCTGATTTGCCAACTTGATTTCCGTCGAGACAGGCGGAGCCGGCGTCGCCTTTATCGGCTCGGAAATAACATTGGGTGGCGCCAACTGCTTGCCGATTTTTCCCAGGTCTTTCTCGATTTTCTCTTTGGGAATCGGCGCTTCTCGATGACCCCTCTGCCCGAAATCATGTCTTCCCCTGAATTGACCGGGCCTCCCTTCGTCGGGTCTTCTTTGTTTTCGCTGAGGCTCTTCCCGACGCGGACCCTGATATCGATGCTGTTGATCGTCTCGGCTGAAATTTTTTTGAAACTGCTCCGGCCTTTCATAGCGCGGCTTTTTCTGTTCAATTCTCTCTGCTCTTTTTTCGGCCGATACCGCTCTTGCCGAGGGCCTAACTGCGCTTTTTATTTCAGCGGTTTCTGCAATAACCGCGCAACCAACCGCATCTCCCCAGATATTAACCGCAGTGCGGCACCGGTCCAGAAACCAATCTGCAACCCAAATAAGGCCGATACCTTCTATTGGCAATTCCACTGCCGATAGAACCAAGGTCATTGTAATCGCTCCGGCATGTGGAATGGCCGCGGCTCCAAATGAAATCAAGGCCGCTGTGATAAAAATAATCGCCTGCTGACCGATCGATAAGTTGATCCCATAAACCTGCGCGATGAAAATCGCCGCGACTGCTTCATAAAGGGCAGTACCGTTGAAATTAGCTCCTACCCCGAGCGGCAGTAAGAAAGAACCAACCCGTTTGTCAACCTTATTTTTCTCAATGACAGCTTCCATAGTCAATGGAAGGGCGGCGATCGAAGACGCAGTCGTGAAGGCGGCGGTTAAAGCTTGCCCCATATTGCGGAAATATTTTATCGGATCCTGCTTTCCGATGATTTTGAGAATGACAGGAAGAATTATGCCTCCTTGAATAATCAAACCCAATACAACGGTCAGAGTATAAAGTCCCAATCCCGAGACAAGTTGTCCTACCTCGTCGTGATTTTCAGCAACGATGCCGCCAATCAGCGCCAGAATACCAACAGGAGCATAATACATTATCATCTGGACAATCTTCATCAAGGCCTTATTGAGCGTGTCGAGTATATCAATAACCACTCTCCCGGCGCTCCCCAAAGTTGTCAAGGCGCCTCCCAAAATCATGGAAAATATTATCAGCCCCAGCAATGCCCCTTCAGAGGCGGCATTGAATATATTACCGGGCGCTATGCTCAGAATAATATCGGTCAACCCTTTTTCATTTCCTTGGGCGACTATATCGGGGACATGGACTCCCAATCTTTCAACACCTGCGCCCGGTCTAATAATATTCACCAGTATCATACCTATCAAAACCGCAATTCCGGTGGTAGCCAGAAAATAGACCAGCGTCTTGCCCAACATTCTGACTGATTTGCGAATATCTCCAAGAGAGGAAACCCCAACAATCATCGAAAAAATAATCAAGAGAATCGCCACTAATTGCAGGGCATTGACGAAAATAGCGCCCAAAAATTTGATTTTCAGAAAAAGGTCCCCAGCATAATATCCTCCCAGGGCGCCCAGAATCATGGCCGCAAGCATTCCAATCAGAAGCATCTGTCCCGTCTTGTTACTCATAATCTCAATTCTATTATTAGGTTATTCAAATATGAGGGTAAGTATACGAATTAGTCGAATTTATGGCAACTGAAAAAGTTGAATCTCAAATTCTGATATTTTTCAATATAAATTGCAAGTTTGGGAGTTTTGCTTTATACTCGGTTTGTTCGTCTTAAAATAAATTCGAAAAATCCTGCGAATTGAAAGGATAAAATTACTATGGCCGGATTAATTTGCTGGAACTGCGGCCGTCCGACCGGGCTCGAGGGAAAAGTGACGCGCTCTGATGCCTGTCCCTTATGTTTGGCTGACCTGAGAGCATGTCGGGGATGTCGCCACTTCGACCCTACCGCGCGATGGCAATGCCGCGAAACTATCGAGGCCCCAATTACCAAAAAGGAAAAGTCTAATTTCTGCGATTTTTTTCAGGCCCGGCTGGCAGTTCATTCTCACAATAAGAAAATGACCCCAATGGATTCAAAACAGAAAAAAAAGGAGAAATTTGATGATTTATTTAAAGATTAGGTCTTGTTTTCCGGCATGACCGCCCGGATAGACATTTCACCATATACCTAATTCATTCTTGGCGGACTCTGATGCCATCTCAATCGGATTCCATGGCGGATCCCAGACAGTGTAAATCGTGACTTTTTCAACCCCCTCGATGCTCTTTATTGCTTCCTCGACCTTTGATACCAAAATCGGTCCGTAGGGGCAGGCTGGGGTAGTGAGAGTCATAGTTATCTCGATATTTTTCCCGTCAAATATGGCGACATCATAGATCAATCCCAAATCTACGACGCCAATATTTATTTCGGGATCTTCGATTGGCTTAATCTTTTCCAAAATTAGTTCCCTTGTGAGCATATTTTCCTACTCCGTCGATGAAGCCGAGGTCTTTTGCCTGGCCTCCTTGGCCATTACAGCGTCGATCAATGTAGTCCATGAAAGAAGAGCGCACTTGATTCTCACCGGGAATTTTCTCACGCCCCTCAGCGCCTCCAAGTCGCCAAGGTCAATCTCTTTCGAAATTTCCTCTCCCTTCAACATCGATTTAATCATGTTGGCAATTTTCTTGACTTCATCGAGCGATTTCCCCTTGATAATTTCTGCCAGCATTGAGCCGGAAGCGACCGAAATGGCGCACCCCATACAACTGACATAAATATCCTTCACTTTTTCACCTTCCAATTCCACGGAAATCTCTATTTCGTCGCCGCAGGCCGGATTTTGTCCTTCATTGTGGATATGGAAATGATCAAGCTTTTTTCTCCCGCGCGGAAATCGATAATGCTCCATCAGGATATCGCGATACAAATCATCAAGCGGCTCAGACATATTTGAAATACCTTCTGGCCTCTTTCAGGCCATTTATTAATTCATCGATGTCATCTTTTGTATTATAGATATAAAGACTGGCGCGAGCGGTTGCGCTGACGCCAAGTAGTTTTGTCAATGGTTGGGCGCAATGATGCCCGGCTCGGACGGCAATTCCCATAGTATCAAGAAAGGTTGCCATATCATGCGGATGAATATCTTTGTCGATAAATGAAATCGCCCCGCCTCGATATTTTGCATCCTTCGGGCCAAAAACAGTAACAAAATCCAGTTCTGATAATTTTTCCAGAGTATAGGAAGTCAATTCCATTTCATGGCGCCTAATATTTTCCATGCCCAGATTGTTGAGATAATCAAGCGCCGCAGAAAATGCAATGACACCGGCGATATGCGGCGTTCCGGCTTCGAATTTCCAGGGGAGGGTATTCCATTCCGCGGAATCATACTGTACATTGCTGATCATTTCGCCGCCATAAATGACCGGTTCCATTTCTCTGAGTAAATACTCTTTACCATACAGAATTCCGACTCCGGTCGGCCCGAGCATTTTGTGCGCAGAAAAAGCAAGAAAATCGGCGTCTATTGTCTTGATATCAACAGGCATATGCGGAACGCTCTGGGCGCCGTCAATCAATACTATTGCTCCTCTCTTGTGTGCAAGGTCTATTATTTCTTTCGCGGGATTGATTGTTCCAAGAAGATTGGACATCTGGGTTAAGGCAACAATTTTTGTATTTGCGGAAATGATTCGATCAATATTATCCAGAATAAGAAATCCATTTCTGTCAATCGGTATGTATTCAAGCTCCGCGCCGGTCTTTTTGCTCAGAACTATCCAGGGGACAAGATTGGCGTGATGTTCCATTTGGGTGCTGACAATTTTGTCCCCTTTCTTTAAATTGTTTCGCCCCCATGATGATGCCACAAGATTAATAGCCTCGGTGGCATTGCGGGTGAAGATGATTTCTTCTCTTTTGGCGCCGCCTATAAATTGGGCAACTTTGTCGCGAGTCGCTTCGAAGGCAGAGGTGGCCTCCTCTGCCAAAGTGTGGAGCCCCCGGTGTACATTAGCGTTCTGATTTCTATAGTAATTGTCGAGGGCATCGATGACAACTTTGGGCTTCTGAGTTGTGGCGGCGTTATCGAGATAAACCAATCTATTTCCATTGATTTTCCGAGAGAGAATTGGAAAATCCCGCTGTAATGCTGACGGCTTAAATGCGGCGCCTGCTATTTTTTCTTCCGGCGCGAATACATCTGTTTGGTGATCTATTTTCATATTCGTTTTCCTTAATCCGGCGCCGCCAGAAAT
>CAZCFT010000033.1:0-4620 GCA_964498015.1 uncultured Ignavibacteriaceae bacterium | reverse complement strand
AACTCTAACAGGATATGTGGTAATGCCGACCGCCGCCGGCATCTGGGTGACAGCGCCAGTTTT
This sequence comes from uncultured Ignavibacteriaceae bacterium, assembly GCA_964498015.1. Lineage (GTDB taxonomy): Bacteria > Zixibacteria > MSB-5A5 > GN15 > PGXB01 > CAWEZN01. The sequence goes on along the minus strand of CAZCFT010000033.1, from coordinate 4,557 downwards.
CAGATCAAACCGGGCCCCATGTCTCGGGCATTGGATCTGACCGTCAATAATTGTCCCATCGCCAAGATCGCCGCCATCATGAGTGCAGATATTATCTAAAGCATATATATGCTCGTCTTCTCTTACCAGGGCAATTTCTCGCCCATCGATGTTGACAACTCTAATCTGTCCGGAAGAAATTTCGGAAAAGGAGCATATCTTGATAAATGTCCCTGTCATGTCAAATTTCCTTCTAACTTAGCCATGACCATATTTCTTATCATATTTTGCAAATCCATCGGCATTTTATTAATGGTCGGCTCGACAAAACCGGAAACTATTGTTCTGACGGCAGTATCATGGTCTATTCCACGGCTCTTAAGATAAAACAGCATCTCCGGATCGATTGGACCCATCGTGGCGCCATGAGTGCATCGAACCTGATCAGTCATTATTTCCAATTCAGGTATTGACTCGGCTTTTGTTCCTTTGTTTAAGAGAAGATTCCTATTTTCCTGATAAGCCTCGCAGTTGGCGGTTTCTTTTTCGATTCTTATCAGTCCGGTATAAGCGGAAACTGCTTTATCTTTCAGGACAACCTTAAAATTTATATTCGAAAGGGATTCGCTTTCTTTATGATGATGCATGGTATGATAATCAAAATGCTGTTGTTCGTTGCCGAACAGGATTCCATATATACGGCTTTCGGAGCCCTTGCCATTTAGTATGGCGCCTGCATTCACCTTTGAAATTGAGCCTCCCAGCGCGCCAAAGATTGAATCTATCTTCGCCGATCGGCCGATCTCGGCCCGCTGAGTCATATACAATGTACTTTTCGAGGATAATCTCTGAAGATTGACATATCTTATTCGTGAAAAGTCATCTCCAAAAATCTCTACCACGCTATTGGCGCCTGATTCTTTGTCTCGGCCGGCGCCGGAATAGTCATCAATAATTGTCGCCTGGGAATTTTTTCCGACAACCGCCAGGAGACGGGTAGTTGCAGCTGATCCCAATGGATGTCTGTTCAATAATATCGGTTTTTCAACAATGGCGTTGTCCGGCACATAGATTATAAATCCGGTATTCCAGAGGGCCATGTTATACGCTTCGAATTTGCCGAAATTATGATCGACAAGTCGACCAAGGAAGCGCCCCGCAAGATGCTCATACTCCCTGACTCCTGAACAGATATCTTTAAATATAACTCCCAATTCCATAAGCTCAGGGGTGATGTTAACAAAGGTCGTCCCATCAATATGGTTGTAGCCGATGGCGGAATATTTATCGCTTAGCTGATGTTTGTCTCCATCGTCTCTGCCGAAAGTTGAGGGAAGGGCATCCGCAAAAACCACTGATTCTTTGGTAAGAAAATATTCCGGTTTGGTATAACGCCAAATATTGGCGACCCTTTCGGGTAGTGGCTGGTTATTATATGACTCCCAGCTTTCTTTCCTCATGCCATAGAGCCATTCCGGCTCGCCTAAAAAAATATTTCTAAACTCTACTCCGCGATTTTCGATGACTTTGGTTTCCATAATTATCTTTGTCGATCCTAACCGACCGAACCCTCCATCTCCAATTCAATGAGCCGATTCAGCTCGACCGCATACTCCATTGGAAGTTCTTTGGTGAATGGTTCTATGAAACCATTGATTATCAACAAACGAGCCTCGTCTTCAGAAAGTCCGCGGCTGGTAAGATAGAAAATCTGCTCTTCGGCTACTTTGCTGACCCGCGCTTCGTGCTCGACCCGGACATTATCGGCATCGATTTCCATCGTAGGATATGTATCCGAACGAGAGGCGCCGTCAATCAGCAGGGCATCGCATTTTACGGAAACTTTGCTGTGCTCGGCATTGGGGTACACTTTAACCAGTCCGCGATACGAGGCTCTCCCGCCGGCCTTTGAGATCGATTTTGAAGTAATCCTCGAACTTGTATTAGGAGCCGCGTGGATAACCTTGGCGCCGGCGTCTTGATGCTGTCCATTCCCAGCAAAGGCGATAGAAAGTATTTCACCTTTGGCCCCCTCGCCAACAAGATAAACACAGGGGAATTTCATGGTCAGTTTGGAGCCGATGTTACCGTCAACCCATTCAACGGTGGCATTTTTGTGGGCCATAGCCCGCTTCGTTACAAGATTGAAAATATTATGCGACCAGTTCTGGATGGTTGTGTATCTAATATATGCGCCCTCTAAAGCAATCAATTCGACTACCGCTGAATGCAAAGAATAGCTGGTAGAAATAGGAGCGGTGCATCCTTCAATATAGTGCACCCGCGAGCCTCTATCGGCAATTATCAATGTCCGCTCAAATTGCCCCATATTCTCGGCGTTGATTCGAAAATAGGCTTGAAGCGGGATTTTAACATCCACGCCCGGCGGAACATAAATGAACGATCCGCCCGACCATACCGCTGAATTAAGGGCGGCAAACTTATTATCAGACGCTGGAATCACGGCGCCAAAATATTTCTTCACAATATCCGGATGCTCGCGCAGACCGCTATCCATATCCAGAAAGATTATCCCTTGATTCTCGAGATCTTTCTTGAATGAATGATAGACCACTTCTGATTCATATTGAGCCGTCACGCCGGCAAGAAACTTTTTCTCAGCCTCGGGAATGCCGAGCTTATCGAATGTCTTTTTGATATTCTCGGGGACGTCGTCCCAGGTCCGGCTTTGAAATTCGGTCGGCTTTATATAGTAAAAGATATTATCGAAATCGATACTATTCAAGAGCTCCGTATCGCCCCATTTTGGCATAGGTTTTGAAATGAAAATATCCAGAGCTTTATGGCGAAGATTTCGCATCCATTCATCTTCTTTTTTCATCCGTGAAATCATTTCCACAACTTCATGGCTTAGACCTTTTGCCCCTTTGTGGAAATACTTCTCAGGATCGTGAAATCCATATTTTTCGGCATAATTGTCGCCAATATCAGCCACATGCGTATTACTGTTAATTATTTCCGACATACTTAAGCTCCTGCGGTCTGCGGAATTTCATTTTGTATCCACTCATAGCCGCGTTCTTCCAGTTGCAATGCCAGCTCCGGTCCATCCGAGCGGACAATTCGCCCATCAATCATTACATGCACCATATCGGGATGAACATAATTAAGCATCCTTTGATAATGAGTAACCAGAAGAATCCCGCCGTCTTTGGTCGCGCCCGCATTTATTCCATTGGAAACTATTCTTAGGGCATCAATATCAAGTCCGGAATCGGTTTCATCAAGTAAAGCAACGAGTGGTTCTAACATTGCCATTTGCAAGATTTCAATCCGCTTTTTTTCACCGCCGGAGAAACCATCATTGAGATATCGAGTGGCAAAGGATTTATCAATTTCCAGTAGATGGAATTTGTCCATTAAATCCTTGCGGAAATCCCGCAACGCAGAATCATCGCCGCCAGATTTCGCCTTCAGAGCCGAGCGGAGAAAATTAGCCACCGTTACTCCCGGGATAGCCTGAGGATACTGAAACGCGAGAAATAACCCGGCCCGGGCGCGGGAGGTGGCGTCCATTTCCAGAAGATTTTTGCTATCGAGAAAAGCCTCGCCTCTGGTTACAGTATAATTAGGGTGACCGGCGAGGGCATTGACAAGGCTTGATTTCCCCGATCCGTTGGGGCCCATAATAGCATGTATTTCGCCGCGCGGAATTTCGAGCGAAACCCCTTTGACAACTTCCTTCCCTTCGACCTCAACATGAATGTCATGTATTGCAAAGACTATTTGTTTATTTTGCATTATTGCCTCTATTTCTTTCAATTGCTTTTTTCCAAATTATTTTCAGATCCGGATAATTCCTTTATTTGATTTCTGCCGCTTGCCAAATCGGCCAGGGTAGTTCGACCAACATAGCCATTGACAAATTCGTTAAATACGCCCCAAATATTCTTGACTGTACAGTCGTCAACATGAATACAGCATTCGGAATCGCCCGCATATTTTTCGCAATGGCTGGGACTAAAAACCGGTTCGCCCAAGGCGCCGAAGACTTCCTTAAGCATGATATTTTGAGCCGGTTTAGCCAGCAGATACCCCCCTTTGCGCCCGCGTGCCGCTCGGACCAGACCGGAACGTTTGAGAATCATCAGTAGCTTTCCGGCGTATGGCAGTGAGAGCCCTTCTCTGGCGCTGATTTCCGGCAGGGTCAATGATAATTCCTGATTCCGGGCAAGAAGAATCATACATCTTAATCCGTATTCTTCGATGGCGGTAACTCTCATAATTTACTTTTCAGACCTATATTATCTTAGTTATTATACGCATAATCATTACAAATTAGTAAAGTATTTTCAGGATTTTATAACAGGATAAGGTTGAGCAGGTTTCCGGATAATTAGAAAATGGTTCTCAGAATTGATAGAAACAGTATAATTTGTTGAATAGTAATATATTACGCTATTCCAATAGGGGTTTGCCAATATCTTCAATGATTTGATTGGCAAGGGCTTCCGCTAATTTATGATCCAAAGTCCGTCCAAAAATGGCGTCGATTAGGTCATCTTTTATTTCAGATAGATATTTTTCGTATTTATCAATTGATTTCAGCAATATGTT
>CAZCFT010000032.1:0-22953 GCA_964498015.1 uncultured Ignavibacteriaceae bacterium | reverse complement strand
ATTACCGATAGATTCAATAGAATTTTGTTGTATGATTTGCTGAATGCTATATATTAATAATGGTGATATTCCGATGCCGACTATGCTTAAATTAAACCGGCCTTTCGAGATGTTGCCCGATCTGACTCGGGTAGAAGAATCTCTCTTTAATAAGGGGTACAATCTTGTCGCCGGAGTTGATGAGGCCGGGCGAGGGCCCCTTGCCGGACCGGTTGTGGCGGCGGCGGTGGTTATTCCAAAGGGAACGGTAATTAAAGGCGTGGCGGACTCAAAAAAGCTCTCCGCCAGACGCCGCGATCAATTATTCGATGAAATTGTGGCGGCCAATGCTATCTGCGCTGTGGGAATCATAGACAATTTCACTATCGACAAGATTAATATTCTTAAGGCCTCCCTTCTGGCGATGCGAAAAGCCGTGGTGGCGCTCGTATCCAAGCCGGAATTTATTCTGATTGATGGCCCCTATACTATTCCCAATCTCGATATACCTCAATTCGCCATCGTTGGCGGCGATGCTCTCTGTGGCTGTATCTCGGCGGCATCGATTATTGCCAAAGTCACACGCGACAGAATAATGGATAAGTACCAAGAATTATATCCGGATTTCTCTTTTTCCGTTCACCGTGGATATCCGACACCTCAGCATTTGAATGAACTCAAGATGTACGGTCCTACGGAAATCCATCGCCGCTCGTTCCGCCCGGTCGAGGAAATCATAAAATAGTCATCCTTCTTTCCCTTGAATAGCGCCCCAAAAAAGAATACCCGGCTAAAAGGTAAAAAATATGAGAAATTGGCCGAGCAATTTCTTATCGAGAAGGGATTTGAAATTTTGGAGCGCAACTGGCAGGCTGGACATCAGGAGATAGACCTTATTGGTCGGGATAAGAATACGATTGTCTTTGTGGAAGTGAAGGGAAGCCGGACCAATCAATTTGGGCATCCAGCTGAGAAGGTTGACTCGCAGAAACGACGGAATCTGATTAAAGCCGCTGAAAAATATATTATTGACAAAAATTTTTCAGGATATGATTTCCGATTTGATCTGGTAACTTTTCTCGGCGAAAAGCTCGAATATTATTGTGACGCCTTTTGGGACGGCTATTCCTAATCGAGCCTAACCAGGGAGTCCCTGCTGGTATCCTTTTGCCGCATTTTCAAAAGAGAATCCTGGATTTTGACCAGCGAATCGGTGATATCGGCAACATATTTCCAAAACTCGGCGGCGTCAGGCCAATCCTTTTCAAATTTCTTGTGGAGACTGTCCATTTCAGGCAACGATACATCATGCCTCTTCAAAATATCATCCCGGGCGACAAAAAATGAATCCTGCTTGTTGCGAAACAGCTCTGCCGCAATTGAAGTTTCAGCGATCACGCTCGCATATTTACGATATTCAATTGACCGACGTTGAGACTCCCAGTCCCTGATTAGAATATACCCCCCAATGACTACTCCAATCAGTATAATGACAATTCCTATTCTTACAATCACAAGAGCAACTTTCCGTTGAAATCACTCGTAAAATTAATAACTTACTATCGGCCATTAGAATGGTCAAGCAATATATGGAACTGAAATACCCGCCCTCTCGAAGAAAAAGCCGTCCGATTAAAATTGGCAAAGTTATCATTGGCGGCGGTTTTCCGATTGCGATTCAGTCCATGACTAATACGGATACTCGCGATAGCGAATCGACCGTAAAGCAGATTCAGCGATTGACCGACGAAGGTTGCGATATTATCCGGGTGGCTGTGCCGGATGAAGCGGCGACCGAAAAACTGCGGGAAATAAAATCAAAGATCTCCATTCCCCTTGTCGCAGATATTCATTTTCAGTATAAACTTGCCCTGGAAGCTATCCGCCAAGGGGTGGACAAAATCAGAATCAACCCGGGGAATATCGGCGAGGATTGGAAAGTTCGGGAAATCACTCAGGTCGCCAAGTCGGCCGGAATTCCAATTCGAATCGGCGTCAATTCCGGCTCACTGCCCAAAGACCTTCTGGAAAAGTATGGACATGACGACCCGGAGGGTTTTGTGCTGGCGGCGCTTCGCCAAATTGAAATTTTGGAGAATAATGATTTCCATGATATAGTAATCTCGCTTAAGTCCACCAATGTCAATACTGCCTATTGGGCGCACATGATGCTGGCCGAGAAGGTCGATTACCCCCTTCATCTCGGAATCACTGAAGCGGGCACTCTTCAGACCGGCGTTATCAAATCTGCTGTCGGGCTTGGTTCTATACTGATTAATGGAATTGGGGATACTATTAGGGTTTCGCTGACTGCCGATCCTGTGGAAGAAATAAAAGCGGGCAAAGCGATATTGAAAGCACTTGAACTGAAAAAAGAGGGGGTCGAGATAATTTCCTGTCCTACCTGTGGCCGATGCCAGATTGATTTGATTTCGTTGGCCGAATCTATTGAGAAGAAAACCAGGCATTATAAAACATACTTGAAAGTGGCGGTGATGGGATGTGTGGTTAATGGCCCGGGCGAGGCCTCTGCGGCGGATGTCGGTATTGCCGGCGGCGACGGAGTGGGAATCTTATTTAAAAAGGGAAAAATTGTGGGCAAAGTGGCGGAAAAGGATCTTGAGGAAACGCTTTTGAAAGAAATCGAAAATATGACAAAGGGCCTATAATTTGTAATGGTGGATTCCTGACAATCCTTTTTCTCCAGCATTGAAAGATTATTTCCAGCATTTTTCTTGCTATGTCGGGGTTTGTTCCATAGAATTGTTACATGAAACTCGGAATCATAGGCCTGCCTCAATCAGGCAAGACCACCCTTTTTAACGCCGTCTCTGGTCATATGGAGGCGGTCGGCGATTATTCACGCGCCGTCCATAAAGCGGTCATTAAGGTCCCTGACCAACGGCTGAAAGACCTCGCGGGATTGGTCGATCCCGCCAAAATTACTCATGCCGAAATAGAATTCCTTGACGCCGCCGGATTTTCCGGCAAGGGCAAGGAATTTAAAGGCGACCTCGAGATTACTCAAGAATTGAAACTTATGGATGCGCTTGTCGTTGTCGTTGATTTATTCAATCCGGACGCCAATCCCGAGCGGGACCTTAAAGTATTGCAGGACGAAATGATACTGGCTGACATGGCGGTTCTGGAGCACAATATAGGTAAGATTCAGCACAATATAAAACTGACCGGCAGACAGGAACGGGCGCAGGAATTGGAGATTCTTAAGCGATGTCAGGATGTTTTGAATAAAGAGGGTGTTATTGCAGAACTGAAATTCGGCGAAGAAGAACTCAAAATCATTCGGGGTTATACTTTCCTGACACAGAAGCCGCAATTGGTTGTTTTCAATATCTCGGAGGAAAAACTTCCAGAAACTGAGAATATGCAGAAAAAATTCTCCAGATATTTCAGAGAAGGTTTTGGAGAAATCGCCATTATATGCGGCAAAATTGAGATGGAGCTGGCACAATTGAAAGATGACGAGCGGCAGGATTTTCTGAAAGAACTGAATATCGACCAACCGGCAGTCGCAAAATTTATCCGACAATCATATCATCTGTTAGGATTGATATCATTTTTCACGATCGGCCCGCCGGAAGCGCGAGCTTGGACTATCCGAAAAGGATCAACGGCGCCGAAAGCCGCCGGGGCCGTGCATACTGATTTCGAGCGCGGTTTCATTCGAGCAGAGGTAGCCTCCTATGAAGATTATATGAAGCACAAAACGCTTCCCGCTCTGAAATCTGCCGCAAAGCTCCATATTGAAGGAAAAGAGTATATAGTGCAGGATGGGGATGTTATCCTGTTCCGTTTCAATATTTAGTCTGCCATAGAGAGAGTCGATATAATGGAAAAGAGGGTTGACTGTGAGTGAAGCTAAAGAAAAAATAGAAATCGGCAAGAAACCTTCTGGCATAATGCTTCCGATCCTACCCGTTAAAGGGACGGTTGTTTTTCCGTTTCTTGTCGTGCCGCTGATGGCCAACGAACAGAAGCAAGCCCGGCTCATAGATGAAGCCCTTATGCACGGAAGTACAGTCGGCCTTTTCCTGCAGACGGATCAGACCAAAGATGACCCGGGTCAGAATGATATCCATGAAGTTGGTACGTCGGGAAATATATTAAAAATGCTTCGCTTTCCTGATGGTACAATCCGTTTTCTGGTGCAGGGACTTTCCCGAATAAGAATAAAGAAATTTGTGACATCACAACCATATATATCTGCCGAAGTTGAGGAAATAGTTGAGAGAGTGGGCGAATCGGTCAAGATGGAAGCTCTCCAGAGAAATCTTCTGGAGCAGTTGAAGACAGTGATTGATCTTGCCCCTAATCTTTCCGAGGAGCTATATATTTCCGCCATCAATCAGGAAACTGCATCCAAATTGGCAGATTTGATTGCCTCCAACCTAAATATCTCCATAGCAGACAAGCAGGAAATATTGGAGGAAATCAATGTTTACAGGCGGATGGAAAAACTGTTGACCGTCATCAATAAGGAAATTGAGGTCCTTGAGCTTTCAAAAAAAATACAGAGCGAGGCGCAATCGGAGTTAGGCAAAATCCAGAGAGAATTCATCCTCAGGGAGCAATTGAAAGCTATTAAAAGAGAACTTGGCGATAAAGGCGATCGCGCCGAGATGGAGGAATTCGAAAAGAAGATAGCGGAAGCCAAAATGCCGGAGCAGGCCGACACTGTTGCCCGAAAAGAGTTGGATCGCTTGTCCAAAATGAATTCGGCCTCGGCGGAATATACCGTTTCTCGCACTTATCTCGATTGGCTTGTCTCGCTTCCGTGGTCGGTATCTACCAAAGATATCTTAGATATTCAAAAAGCCAAGAAAGCGCTTGATGAAGATCATTACGATCTGGAGAAGGTCAAGGATAGGATTCTTGAATATCTTGCAGTCCGAAAGTTGAAAAGCGATGTGAAGGGGCCGATCCTCTGTTTTGTGGGGCCCCCAGGGGTAGGGAAAACATCATTGGGACGTTCGATTGCCCGCGCTATGGGTAGAAAGTTTGAACGAATTTCATTAGGCGGGATGCGCGACGAGGCCGAAATTCGCGGCCACCGACGCACATATATCGGCGCTCTCCCCGGCAGAATAATTCAGAGCCTAAAGCGGGCCGGTTCAAATAACCCTATTTTCATGCTGGATGAGGTCGATAAAATCGGAGTCGATTTTCGCGGCGATCCGGCCAGCGCTCTTCTGGAGGCCCTTGACCCGGAACAAAATGATACTTTCTCGGATCATTATCTCGAAGTCTCCTTCAATCTTTCCAAAGTAATGTTTATAACGACGGCCAATCTGCTTGATCCGATACCTCCCGTTCTTCTTGACAGAATGGAATTGATCAGAATTCCGGGTTACACCGATCTCGAAAAACTTCAGATAGCGAAAAAGCATCTAATTCCAAAGCAATATGACAATCATGGCCTCGGCAGGAACCGACTGGAATTCAAAGACAATGCTATATTGGAATTGATAAACGGATATACCCGCGAGGCCGGTTTAAGGAATTTGGAGAGGGAAATTGCCTCGGTGTGCAGGAAAATCGCCCGCCGCATCGCGGCCGGGTCAAGAAGCAATTATATAATCAACGCCGATAATGTGCAAAAATATCTGGGACCACAAAGATTCTCGCGCGAAACCCTTTCGCGTAAGAGCGAAATCGGCGTTGTCCCCGGGCTGGCCTGGACCTCAACCGGTGGAGAGATTCTTTTCATTGAAGCGACTGCGATGAAAGGGAAAAAGGCGCTTACGCTCACCGGACATCTGGGCGATGTCATGAAGGAATCAGCCATGGCGGCCTTATCTTATGTCCGCACGAATTGTGAATCTTTGAATATTGATCCCGATTATTGTGAAAACCACGAAATACATATCCATGTCCCATCTGGGGCGACGCCCAAAGATGGTCCCTCTGCTGGAATTGCTATGGCTACGGCGTTGGCTTCTCTACTTTCTGGGCGTCCGGTCAAGCCCCTGATAGCGATGACCGGCGAAATCACGCTTCGCGGCGAGGTCCTCCCTATTGGAGGTCTGAAGGAAAAACTTCTGGCCGCCTATCGCGCCGGGATTAAGTATGTCATCCTGCCTATGGAAAATAAGAAAGACCTGCTTGAAATCCCATCAGAAATAAAGCGAGGGGTTGGATTCAAATGCGCATCAAATGTCGGAGAGGCGCTGGAATTCGCTCTCGAGAAAAAACCTGCCAACAGCAGTAAAGACAGATTTCGGAACAAAGCGGTCAAGTAATGAATAAAATCAGGATCGTCACCGCTGAGATAATGCGCGCTATCGACCGCCAGACAATCGAAAAGCGAGGGATACCGGGTATCGAGCTTATGGAGAATGCCGGCCGTGAAATCGCCAAAGGAATCAAATATCAGATTATCCGGGAAGAGGGAAAATGGAGTATTGCGATTTTCTGCGGCAAAGGTAACAACGGCGGGGATGGATTTGTGGTCGGGCGATATCTCCATAAATCTGACTATAACGTCTCGATTTACTATACCGGGCCGGCTGAGAAGCTTTCCTCTGATGCCCGATTAAATCTTGACCGTGCCCTGAAGCTCGGTATACCAATCAAGGATATCCGAACCATCGCTGAATTACCGGAAGATCTGGACGCTGATTTTATTGTCGATGCTATTTTCGGAACAGGCTTTTCAGGCGCTCCCGGTGGCATAATAGCCGATTTAATCAAATATATAGACAGCCAGGGTTCTGATAGCTATGGTTCTGAAGTTATCTCTATCGATTGCCCTTCTGGATTGAACATAGATACCGGTACACATGAAGGAGCAGTGGTCAAAGCGAATTATACTTACTGTCTGGGGCTTCCCAAATTTGGGCTTTCCTATTCCCCCGGCAGAGAACTGGCAGGATCCACAAGACTGACTCCTATCGGCATTCCCGATGATATAGTTGAATCATTTTGTATAAGAGAAAATCTCCTACTTGGGAATGTTATATCCCCTCTCTTGCCGGCAAGGAAACCGGATGGACATAAAGGGGATTTCGGGAAATTATTCATACTCGCCGGCTCGACCGGAATGACCGGCGCGGCCGCTCTTTGCGCTATGGCTTCGGTCCGCACTGGACTTGGATTGGCTACAGTTGGCTGTCCCGAATCAATCAATCATATTCTCGAAATCAAATTAACCGAACCGATGACTTATCCCTTGCCCGATGTTGCCAAAAAAGGAGTACTGGCTTTGCGGGGACTGGGAGAGATAAGAAAAAAAATATCGCAAAGTGATGCCGTCATAATCGGTCCGGGGATTGGACGATATCATGAAACAACTGAATTGGTACAAAAAATTGTATCGTCTCTTGACAAGCCGGCTTTGATCGACGCCGACGGTTTGAATGCCTTTGAGAGAAATAGGCAACCATTGCTGGATGAACATCCCAAATTCATCCTCACACCTCATCCGGGGGAATTCAGAAGGCTTATCGATGAAGATATTCCAAATGATCGCACTGCCAAATATGATCTTGTCCGCAAATATGCCGCAAAATATAACTGTGTGATCGTATTTAAAGAATCGCCAAGCTTCATAGTTGATACTGACGGTGAGCTTTTCCTCAACTCGACCGGCAACGATGGGATGGCAACCGGAGGTACGGGGGATGTTCTTTCAGGCATGATCGGCTCTTTTCTCGCTCAGGGTCTGAGCCCTCTAAATGCCGCGGTCTGTGGAGTCTATCTGCACGGTCTGGCCGGCGACATGGCGGTCTGCGAGACAGGTCGCCGGAGTCTGATTGCAGGCGACATAGTGGAATTTCTGCCGGATGCTTTTAATAACATCGAGGGTTTCTCACCGGATGCCATAGCTTAAGGAATATTGAAAAACAAAGTGACCTTATGCCGGAATTTCGACAGAACTTGGCAACTAAAGAATGGGTAATTCTCGCTCCCGAGCGGGGAAAAAGACCGTCGGATTTTGGACATGAAAAGGTCGCAAAAGAGATTGCCTCTTCATATAAGCAGGATTGTCCTTTTTGCCCGGGAAATGAAAATCAGACTGGAAAACCGGTTCTTACCCTGCCTTCTGACGGCAATTGGCAGGTGCGCGTCGTTGCCAATAAGTTTGCCGCATTGAATCCGAATCTGGCTCCCACTCGCACTCAAATTGGTTCGTTCCTTTCGGCCGATGGCTTTGGCATTGCCGAGGTGGTAATCGAACACCCGAAGCATAATATGAATCCTGCCCTGATGCAACTTGGCGATATCGTCAACATTCTTAAAGCATACAGGCAAAGGCAGTTTGAAATCAGCAGAAATGATAATATTAACATCGTAACAATTTTTCGCAACCACGGCTCTCGAGCCGGAACGTCTCTGGCGCATCCCCATTCTCAAATAATCGCTACTCCCATCGTGCCGCCGCATGTACGGTACCCAATGGAGCAAGCGGTCATGTATTACGACACGCACGGCCGCTGTGTCTACTGCGAAATGGTCGAAGAGGAGCTTCATCAGGGGAAAAGAATAATAATAGAGACCGATAGTTTTGCCGCTTTCTGTCCTTTTGCCTCGCGATCCCCCCTCGAATGCAGAATATACCCCAAAAAGCACATGGCAAGTTTCATTTCTATCGATGATATGATGACTCAAGAACTGGCCGGTGTATTGCATGAGGTCCTGGCAAGGTTATATTACGGTCTGGGGAATCCAGACTATAACTACATAATAAGGTCATCCCCTATTGGGGATGAGGATACCCGGCATCTGCATTGGTACATGGTAATTGTACCCAAAATTTCAATTCCGGCTGGATTCGAAATCGGATCAGGAATATATATAAACACCGTGCCCCCTGAGCAATCCGCCCAATTCCTGCGGGATGTACATTTTCCTGATTAATAACCCCCCCCTTTTTTTTTGAATCAAGCTTATCATATTTGCCTTCAGGATGCTCCTGAATCTCAAAGCAGAATCTTGATTTATCTATTTTTTTAGCCTATAATGGTTCAATTGCAGAAAACAAAATATCCGATTCAGACTTGATATAATGACTTCAGCGCAGGAAATTATCATTTTACAGGATTTTCTCAAGAATCCCGCTTCCAGAAAATACTTCGATCCGTTTTTTAGCCTCTGTTATCGCCAGACTCTTGGATATCTGCGCTATCTTAAGGCGAGAGGGTATCAATTGCCACTGGATAGTATTAGCCCTGAAAGAGCTTTTGAAGATTTGGCGATTGATATTCTCGGAGGGTTTCTTCAAAGTCAAAAAAATAAGCCATTCCACATAATTTTTGACTACTATGAGAGAGAAGGAATTGCCGATTTTCCGACAAGTGATACTGAACAGCTTCTTGACCTTTTTCCCATTCTTCTCAGAGGGTTCATTAAGAAGGAATTGGCGAAAATATATAAACAGGAAAAACCCCAGCTCAATCATCTCAAAAGAAGATTCAAAGATATTCTCTCGGGCCCATCTTATGGCAATATGAAAAGCCGCGACAAAAGCGCTGAATATATTTATCTAAAGAAAAACAAAAATACCCTTAGAAAAAAGGCGGAACCTCTTTTTTATGAGGATCTTATACAGATTGCCGACAGGGCTTATCTGAACAGCAAAACTCGCGAGGAATGGTGCGCCATGATTTTTCAGATTCTTGATCAGTCAGGGAACCTGCAAAATTTCATCAAAAAGCATGAAATATTGAAAGCAGTGATAGCTGTAAATGCCAAATATGTCGAAATTGACGGCATTCAGCCATCAAAACCACCTTCCCCAAACGAATTGAGCATCAGAACTGCGGCCAGAGATGCAATACCGATTGCCCTTCAATGGTCTCGTCAGAACACAATCCAATTATTTCTAAATAAAGGCAGGATTTCCCCCAGTGAGGCTGAGCGATTTCTTCAGGCGCTTAACAATTACCTGACCGACTTTGGCTATGACAGCGTCACCGATCCGATCCCCGATTATTATCGTGAAGTTATGCCGGAAAAAGACCATTCAAGCTATTTGAAAAAGCATAAATATATTTTCGAGACTGTTGTTAATAAAAACCTTGAATATTTTAAAGAAATCTTGAAGAAAAATCCGACAATTCGGGGCTTTGGTTGCTATTCTGATATTGGAACGGAGTAAATAGAAAGATTATGCATCCTTCACAAGAAATATTGAGAAAATTCGTCGTTGGCAAGTTGGACGAATCGGCCATTTTGGAAATATCTGATCACCTTGTTGAATGCGAATTTTGCCAGGAGTATTGCGATAATTATCGGTCTTATACTCAAATAATTGATGAATCAGCCGGAACGGAGATTCCGGCACGAGCAATGGAACTCGCCAATCGGTTATATGCCGAAGCCCTTTCTGGGAAAATCATATTTTTCAGACCGTATAATCCCAAAATCGACGGTTCATTGTCTATCGCGGCCGATAATGCCGACCAGTTCAAACCAGATGTTATCAATCTTGGAACATTTTTTTCCGAAGATCCAGAGCTTGTCCTGCGCGTCATGCGAAACTGCTCTAAAGGGATTGATTACCTACAGCTAATAGGCAAAAATCCTGAGTTGACCTCCAACGTTCTCATTCAAATACCGGAGATGAATAGGGAATTTGTCACCGACCACGATGGCAAGGCTATCCTTACCGGTCTGGCAGACGCTACTGTCCTCGAATTAAAATGGCAGATCAAAATGCCCGATGCCTCTTTCAGCCTCAAGCCGTTGATATACAACCCTGAAACTGTAGAATATGCCAAAGATTTCATTCTCGAGACCGACCGGCATGATAAGATCAAAATCACGTTTGAAGGAAAAACCGAAGGGAAACAGATAAATATCAAGATTCTTGAGCTCGAAGGAAAGTCCAATTTTGGCGTTGTGAGAGTTGCGGTATCTCAGAAGGAAAATGCCCACGTTAAGACTGCCAAAGAGAGCGAGGCCGTTGCTTTTTATCTGGACAGACTCGATGCCGAAATAAAGATACGGCTGTTTCTTTGAGATAGAATTTTCGTCTTTACGATTCTCCGCAACCCCGACCGAATACACGTTATTCCCCTTTTTTATTTGCGGAGACACAATCAACATCGTTAATTTGACTCCATGGAAAATCGTCATCTTACCTGGCTGGAGATCGATTCCAGGGCCTTTTCGAAAAATATGCAAACTATCCGAAAATTGGCCGGAAATAGGCTGATTGCGGCGGCCGTCAAGGCCAACGGATATGGACATGGACTGCGGGAGATGATTCAATTAATAAAAGGCGAAAATATTGACTATATAGCGGTGCATTCCCTCGAGGAGGCTATCCTCGCCAGAAAGCATGGATGGCAGAAAAAGATTCTTGTTGTTGGATACATTCAAATCAACGACCTGACATCAGTACTTGAATTAGATATTGAGCCGACGGTCTACAATATCGAAACTATCACCGCCCTTGGCCATTTGGCTCAGAAATCCGGAAGAAAAATATCGTTTCATCTGAAAATTGAAACCGGTACAAATCGGCAGGGGGTCGAGTCGGAAAAAATTGAGAATTTCGCTTCCGCTATAAAACAGTATTCTTTTCTCATTCTAAAGGGGGTTTCCACCCACTTTGCCAACATAGAGGATACCACTGATCACTCTTATGCCAATTATCAGCTTGAAGAATTCAACAAAATTGTATCAAAGATTAAAAGCCTGGGGCTTCAGCCGGAATATCGCCATACCGCTTGTTCAGCGGCGCTTTTGCTTTTTGAAGAGACCAAATTCGAACTGGTCCGCCCGGGGATCGCCATTTATGGACTCTGGCCCTCTAAAGAGACGTATTTATCATATAGGCTATCAGGCGGCTCCAATAGCATTCTGAATCCTATCCTCACCTGGAAAACAAGGGTTATTCAGATTAAGGAAGTTCCATCCGATGCTTTTGTCGGATATGGATGTACTTATCGTACAATGTCAAAGACCAGATTAGCGATTTTGCCTGTTGGATATTATGATGGATACGATCGCTCTTTGTCGAATCTTTCTTACGTTCTCATCAGAGGGAGGCGGGCGCCCGTACGAGGGCGAATTTGCATGAACCTGACAATGGTTGACATTACCGACATCGAGGGGATTGAGCTGGAAGAGCCGGTGATTTTGCTTGGCGCGGACGGCGGTGAGCGAATTTCCGCCGACCAGATAGCCGGGTGGGCCCAGACGGTCAATTATGAAATAATCAGCCGGATTAACGGGACTATTCCCCGCATTATAGTATAGAATATGATTACGGGAAATTGAGATGGAATTTCCTGCATATGCCGGAGGGCCTTAGTTGATATTATCAGTCCTTGCAGGATAGGCGAAAATTTAGTTTACTCATAATCCAACCGAGACTAATTTTTGCTTGACATAATCGAAAATTGGGAGTAATTTGAAATTTGTGAATGAATTCACATCCCCTTTTATGTGATCGTTTAGTTGTTTGAGGGTATAAAGTGATTTCTGAAAGCAGTAAAAGAAAAATTTCTGAATCAACCATCCACCGTCTTTCTCTATATTACCGGATACTATCCGTTCTGGAGAAAGAGAATAGAGAAGCTGTTTCTTCGAAAGAGTTGGCCAAAAGAGAAAAATTAACCCCGGCCCAGGTCAGGAAGGACCTTTCCTTTTTTGGCTCTTTTGGAACCCGGGGACTCGGTTATCCTGTAAACGAACTCAAAAGGCGAATTTCAGAAATACTTGGACTGAATCGAACTTGGAATGTGGCCTTAGTCGGGGTCGGGAATATCGGCTCTGCCCTTGTCGGATATAAGGAATTCCAAAGGCAGGGTTTTCAAATCAAGATGATTTTTGACAACGACCAGAGGAAAATAGGCTCCAATCATAAGGGGATAATGGTTTCAGATGTCAAGAATATCTTCCAGGAACTAAAGAATAATAATATTGAAATAGTTGTCATTGCTGTGCCGGCGACAGTGGCGCAATATATTGTCGATGATGTAGTCAATGCCGGTATCAAAGCAATTTTGAATTTCGCCCCCGCTAATTTGAAAGTCCCCGAGGATGTCTTCCTTCGGAACGAAAATATGTCAATGGAGCTGGAATATCTTTCTTTCGCTCTACTGAACCTCTCCAACGGGCGGCCATCCGGAGGCAATACATAGAGTTGCTCAAATCCGCATATCCCGAATAGAGAAATTATCGCAGTTTCATACAGCTTCCTAAGCTTCTTCTTTAGCCACAAGCCCCAGCTTTTCCCTGACGACAGCAAGAATCTGCTGATAAATATCCTGATTATCTTCAAGAAAGCGCCGGGCGGCTTCCCGCCCTTGACCCAGACGATCGCTCCCATAACTGTACCAGGCCCCAGACTTCTCGATAATATCATGATCAGTCGCCAAATCAAGTAACTCACCTGATTGCGAAATTCCTTTGCCATAGGTTATATCAAATTCCGTCTCGCGGAATGGGGGCGCAACTTTATTCTTAACCACTCGTACACGAGTCCGGCTGCCGACCACATCCTCATGCTCTTTAATCGTGGCTATCTTCCGTATATCAAGGCGAATCGTGGCATAGAATTTCAGGGCATTGCCGCCTGTGGTGGTTTCGGGATTGCCAAACATGACGCCAATCTTCATCCGAATCTGATTTATGAAGATAACTGATGTCTTAGATTTGGAAATCACCGCGGTGAGCTTCCGGAGCGCCTGAGACATCAACCGCGCCTGCAATCCCATGTGGGAATCACCCATTTCCCCCTCAATTTCGGCGCGAGGCACCAAAGCCGCAACTGAGTCAATTACGATAATATCGATCGCTCCGCTTCGGACAAGCGTCTCTGTAATGTCCAGCGCCTGCTCGCCCGTATCGGGCTGAGAGATAAGCAAATTATCGACATCAACCCCTAAGGCTTTGGCATACTTGGCGTCAAAAGCATGCTCGGCGTCGATAAATGCCGCCGTCCCCCCAAGTTTCTGTGTCTCGGAAATAAAATGCAGAGCCAAAGTTGTCTTGCCTGAGCTTTCCGGACCGTAAATTTCGGTCACCCGTCCCCGCGGGATGCCGCCGACCCCAAGCGCATAATCAAGCCCCAAAGAACCAGTCGGGATAACCTCAATCGGCAAAACGGCGCTATCCCCCAGACGCATGATTGAGCCTTTGCCGAATGATTTTTCAATTTGATGGAGAGCGCTGTCAAGCGCCTTTTTCCGGTCCGGCAGACTGACTAACGACATATTCACCTCGCTTATGACAAGTTATTTGTTTTCTCGATAAGATTCACTCACTCAAGCTACAGAACTCGTTTCGAATTGGAAATCATTTTCTTCATAATTAATGTTAAAATGATACGCTGTCAAATCATGTCAGTGAAAAATGCCGAATTGTAAGATTTTTCTGCCCGGCGTCTCGACCTTTTCAACCACAAATAGGAGGAAAGTGGAATTTGAAAAATTCCTTTGGCGTAACTGATGGCAACAGGATTTACAAGAACAGCTACGAAACTACCTATTGCAAGTGACCCGGCATAAGGAAATTGCCAACAAGTCTCCGTCAAAATAATAGCAAGATATTGCAGTTTTGCCGCGTCTCCCGAACCCGATCCCAAATGCATTTACCCCCTCTCTGAAACCTTGCCTAAGATAAAGTGTTTTGATAAGTTACCGAAAAGGTTAATACGGATTCTAAGAAAATGAGTCGAAAAAATATCGAATTGCGGGTCGGCCTTGTCGTTATTGCCGCCATTATAATTCTCGCCATAACTATTATCTGGATTCAGGGGTATCGTTTCGGCAGAAATAATTATAGGGTATCTGTCATATTTAATGAAGTCGGCTCCCTTGCCAAAGGGGATCCTGTGATGGTCTCCGGCATTAATAAAGGCAAGGTGCAGGACCTTGCTCTTACAGAGGACGGCGTGAAGGTGAAGCTTACACTGAGCGATGAAGTAATATTAAAAGAAGACGCTTCAATTACGGTCAAAAATATAGGTCTGATGGGGGAGCGGTTTCTTGCCGTGAATCCGGGTCATTCACCCAACAGACTTGATTTGACAATTCCAATCAAGGGAAGCTATGATACCGGCATACCGGAAGTGATGGGAATGATGGGAGAGATGATTACGGAGCTTCGCAATTTGGTTTACTCACTCAAGAACTCTATCGCCTCTGATGAAAATCTGGACAAATTCTCGCGGACAATCGGCAATTTCGAGGAATTATCATTATCTCTCACAAACTATGTGAAACGCAACAATAACAAACTTGACGGGACTGCCGAAAATTTTCTGAAGGCCTCTGCCGAACTCAGGCGATTGGCGACATCAAATGCCGTCAAGATTGATTCTGCGGTTCAGCGCGTAGATAACAGTACCAAGAAGCTTGAGAAATTAACCGACGATTTTGCCGATGTCGCCGCAACCGCCCGCGAATTCGCCACAAAGTTGGAAAATGGAGATGGTACCATACAGATGCTGGTTGATGACCGCCGTCTCTATGACGACCTCCGCCGCACGGCAGACAATATTGACGCCCTGATCAGCGATATTCGCGCCAATCCCAAAAAATATATCAATTTCACCGTGAGGTTATTCTGATGAATAAATTCAAACTCGCCATTGGACTGCATAACCACCAGCCGGTGGGAAATTTTGATGCCGTTTTTGAGGAGACCCACAAACAGGCCTATTCCCCTTTTTTGAATATTCTGGAGAAATTCGATAATATAAAATTATCTCTGCACCAGTCAGGCATTCTTTGGGATTGGCAGGCGAAGCATCATCCCGAATATCTGGATAAAGTAAAAAAACTGGTCAAGACCGGCCAGATCGAACTTATGACCGGCGGATTCTATGAACCGATCTTGCCATCCATACCGGATCGGGACAAACTTGGCCAAATTGACATGCTCAACAGATATCTTAAGAAGCGCTTTGCCGTCGATTGCACCGGTCTCTGGCTGACCGAGCGGGTCTGGGAACCGCATCTGCCGAAGATCATAAGTCAAGCGGGGGTGCGCTATCTCCCGATCGACGATACTCATTTCCTCTATGCGGGATTTGAATTGGAGGACCTAAAAGGAATATTCGTGACGGAAGAAGAAGGATATGCTGTCCGCCTTCTACCTATCCAGAAGAAACTAAGATATCTGATTCCCTTTGGCACCGTTGAGAAAGTTATTGAAGAGCTAAAAAGGCAGGCCGACAAAAATCCGAACGGGTTGGCCATATATGCCGACGACGGCGAAAAATTCGGCGGTTGGCCAAAGACATATAAGCATTGCTATGAAGACAAATGGCTGGAAAAATTTCTAATGGCTCTTTCGAATAATTCCGATTGGCTTGAAATCTGCACTCTTGGCGACGCCGCCAAAACCGAGCCGGTCGGCCGTGCCTATCTGCCGACCGCCTCTTATGCCGAGATGCTCCATTGGGCGCTTCCATCCAAAGCTTTCGTTGAATACGAGGAATTCGAATCGTGGCTTAAAGAAAGCGGGAAATTCGAAAAGTACGGTCGTTTTGTCCGGGGTAGCCACTGGCGCGGCTTCTTGGCCAAGTACGACGAGGCCAATCTGATGCACAAGAGAATGCTGATGGTCTCCAATGGCGTCAGAGAATTCGCTGAAGCCAATCCCAAAAATACCTCCATAATCGAAAAGGCGCGAGAATTTCTCTATGCCGGGCAGTGCAACTGCCCCTACTGGCATGGCGTTTTTGGGGGATTGTATTTGCCACATCTTCGTCAAGCCATTTACGAAAATCTAATCAAAGCCGAGACGCTTATCGCCCGGTCAAAAAAGAGAGAAGTCAGCAGAATAGAAGCCGACTATGATTGCGATGGCAGAGATGAGCTAATCATATCGAGTAATAAATATACTGCCATATTTAAGCCATCCTGTGGAGGAATGTTAATCGAATTAGACAGCCATGAAGCTAATTTCAATTTAAACGATACTTTAAGTCGTCGCAAGGAAGGTTACCACTGGAAATTGGCCAAGGCTCAATTGGATAATGGCAATGCTTCCGACAAAACCGCCTCGATACATGATATTGTCCTCGCCAAAGAAACGGGTTTGGATAAGCTTTTGGCCGAAGATTGGTACCTGCGGAGATGCTTCATCGATCATTTCTTTACAGCGCAGACTGATATAAATAGTTTCCTGAACGGCAAATTCGGGGAAGAGGGTGATTTTGTACTGGGGTCGTATGAATACAATAAGAGCCGCGACAAGAATATTGTTGCCTTAAAGCGTCATGGGAGTCTGTGGCGGTCTGATGGTGTAAAAGCCCTGACTGTGGAAAAGCATTTTTATTTTGGAGCGGACTCTGAAGTCGTCTCAGTGAATTATGTTCTCACTGCCGAGCATGAAGATATAAAAAATATTCGTCTGGCGGTCGAGAACAATTTCAACTTCCAGGCCGGTCATGCCCCCGATAGATATACATTATTCGGCGGAGAGCGAATGGCCGGGACCTATCTTGATTCCTTGATTTCATGCCCTCATGGCCGCTCGGTCATGTTAAAAGATGACTGGCGGAAATTTCAAGTTGGGCTTTTGGTGGATAAAGAGGCCGAATTCTGGCAGGTTCCCATCTTCACTATATCGCTTTCGGAAGGCGGATTTGAGAAAGTTTATCAGGGTACCTCCATCGTGAGCATTTTCAATATTGATTTAAAAAAGAAGATCCCCTTCGAGTTGACGTTCTTATTATTTGCCGGAAAACCGGAAAATACACCGAATAAATTTCTGAATAAAGCATCATCAATTATGGTGTAATCGAGCAATGTCGGAAATAGCAAGGGCGTCTTGTGAGACGTCCCTGCTATTTAGGGAATCGATTTCAGTTCATAACTGACATGGTGCCGAACCATATTTATTCAGGAAATTGATTAAATTGGTAATATCCAGCGCATTGATAATGCCATTATCGTTGGCATCAAACCCCCATCTGTGCACTCCCGGGGAATGCCGAGACAGCGCTAAAATTAATAAAAAGGGCATTGGCCGAACATGATGGGCCATCCGAGAAGGAAATCGCCATCGACCCGCACTTTGAGGGGATCGAAATTACTCGGTAAATCCTTTGTGCCTGTTCAACTCTCTCGGCCGCCGGAATTCTTCAGATTCATCTCCTCAAGCAATTCCATTTGAATTTCCTGTATTTCTAAGAGCCTTTGCCACTGATGCGAGATCAACTGGTCAATCTTAGTATTAAGATGACGAATCTCCAATTCAGCCTTTAAATTCACCTGATAATCATGCTCGGAACGCAGACGGTCTTTTGCCTCCTGCCGATTCTGGCTCATCATGATTATGGGCGCCTGCATGGCCGCCAAACAGGAAAGTATTAAATTAAGAAGAATATACGGAAAAGGATCGTATGGTCTCATCAATAAAACAGCTGAATTCATAATTATCCAAACGAAGATAATACATCCGAAAAGTATTATAAATCGCCAGCTTCCGCCAAAATCTGCCACCCTGTCGGCTATTCTTTCTCCGAAACTTAATCTACTCTCAAATTCGGCATTGATATTCTTGGAAAGCAGTTCCTCGTCCTTCAAACTTTTGATGACTATATCTTCAATAGAAGACAGTTCTCCCTTTTCCTCCTCAAGGACTTGCTCGACATAGTCAGTTCGGTAATGACTGAGACAGCTTAAACAAACAAAGTCGTGCTTCGAAATATCGGCATGAACCTTCTTCATCATCTCCAAAACGGGAACAGAGACAATTTCGGACGGCCTCCCCTCATTTTTGTCTTTCTCTTTTCCGCAAAGAGGGCAGGTAAAGGCCCTGTCACTATTTGGCATTATAATCGCCTCCTGAGTATTGTAATCTACATTGAATTATCATTATGCTCTCAACGCCGCAAAAGCACAATAAATATCCCCGAAAGTATCAATACCCCGCCCGCCACCGTCCACCATCCCGGAATTTGATTAAAGAATATTATGGCCAGGATTGTTGCGCCGATCGGCTCGCCGAGAATCGTAGTCGCCACTTTATGCGCCGGCACATATTTCAGAAGCCAATTATAGAGCGAATGCCCTAACACGGTCGGGATAAGCGCAAGGAGAATAAATAACACCCAGCTTTTTGTCGAATACTCTATCAAATTTTCTCGAGAAGCCAAAGATATAACAAGCAGAGTCACAGCTGATATGGTATAGACCGGGAAAATATATCCAAGATTGTCCAGTTTCGTCCGTAATTGACGTCCGATAAAAAGATAAGTCCCCGCGCAGAAAGCGCCGACCAACGCCAGCAAATCGCCGATAATATATTTCCTGTCAAGATTCAGATCACCCTGCGATATCACGCCCATTCCGACAACCGCAACAGCCATTCCCATTATCGACCGAACCGGAATCTTGTCTTTCAATATTGCCGCTTCCATGACCAGTACAAACATCGGTTGGGTCGCCACAAGAATCGTAGAATTAGATATGGTCGTATAAAATAGCGATGTGACCCAGAATGCGAAATGCAATCCGAGAACTATCCCTGAAGTAATCAGGAGCGCCATTTGTCTTGAAGAGAGAATCCGAATTGTCTGTCTAACTTTGGGAATCGCCGGAATAGCGAGAATCAACGAGGCAATTCCCATGCGGTAGAATGCGGTCGGAAGCGGTCCGGCATCGGTCATTTTGATCAGTACTGCCGCCCATGATACCGCAAAAGTGGCCACAATAAGAGACAGATATAAAGTCCCTTGGTTTACCATAAAATTCCTATATATTGGTTTTTCAATATAGTTAAATAGAAATTATATGTCGATATTTTTGCTGATTACAGTTCTCTTCTGGGGATTTTCATATATCGCCATAAAGGTAACCCTGAAATATCTGACTCCCGTGGAAATGATTGCCGCTCGCTTTGTCCTCGGCGGCCTGACTCTGTTGATCATCATATTTTTCAAAAGGCTATCGCTTGGTATAAAAGGACAGACAAAATATCTTCTCATTTCTGCCCTAATACTCTTCCTTCATTTCTGGGTGATGGCCACCGGAATGATCTCCACTACTGCCACCAATACCGCCTGGATTTTGACAACTGCGCCGATATTTATCGCCATTCTCTCATTTATAATACTAAGAGAACCATTCGGCAGATTTCAAATTGGCGGCGTTGTACTGGCGACTATCGGCGTTCTTTTCCTGGTTTCAAAGGGAAATTTCGGCGCTTTTGGCTGGATATCATCGACCGGCGATTGGATAGTGCTGGGAAGCTGTGTTACCTGGGCTTTCTACACAATAGTCACTCGAAAATTGACAAAACAATTGAATCCTCTGGTGGCGACTTTTTGGATGATCGCCCTCGCCGGAATGGCTATTGTACCTTACAGCCTGATAATGAATGGGGGCAACAAATATATGACTTTACCGTCAGACGGTGCAATCGCATTGGTTTTTCTGGGCGTCGGATGTCTCGCCATATCATTCTGGTCATGGTCGGAAGGACTATCCAAAAAGCCTGCCGGGGAAGTCGGGATATATTTGTATCTCGAACCGTTGTTTACTATGGCGGGAGCGGCGATATTAATCCGCGAACCGATCACAATCTGGATTATTCTGGGGGCGCTCTTTATTATATCGGGAGTTTATGTCTCGGAAAAATTAGGCAAATCAAAAATGGCGGCACACGATGTCTAATAGCCGCTCGATGTGTCATATCCTCTTAACTCCGAGTAAATGTGAGGTAACACTCAACAGTGCGCCAACATGATTAATGTCCTGCTTCTTCTCACCGTCATCTTTTGGGGTCTCTCCTTTATCGCCACCAAGATGGCGCTGCAGTATTTAACGCCGGTCGAAATCATCGCCATCAGGCTTCTACTCGGCGCGCCCACATTATATCTGGTCGTACTTATCAAGAAAATCGAAATCAAATTCAAGAAAGTTGATTATTTTATTCTACTGGTTGCATCCGTTGTTCTCAGCCTGCATTTCCTGATTCAAGCGTTCGGCCTGCAATACACTTCCGCCACCAACACCGCTTGGTTGGTCGCCACCATACCTGTTTTTATCGCCATCCTTTCAGCTCTTTTTCTGAAAGAGAGATTGTCATCTTTCAAGATCGGCGGGATAGCTCTGGCAACATTCGGCGTCATATTGCTCGTTTCGGGAGGAAAATTAACCAGCCTGGGATCGTTGCATTCGGTCGGCGATTGGATTATCTTATCTTCAAGCATCACCTGGGGCGTTTATACTATCATAACCAGAAATGTAACGCGAACTAATAATCCTCTGGCGGTCTCGCTGACGATCTTGATTGTACCTACCTTGTTTCTTAATGCATATTCCGCCTATACGACCCCCGTCTCCAAAATCCTCGACCTTCCCATAAACATAATAATAGCGCTCATATTTCTCGGGGTTTTCTGCCTCGGTTTGGCGCACTGGTTTTGGCTTGAGGGTTTATCGCGCAAAGGAGCGACTGAGGTTGGCGTTTACATATATATCGAACCGGTGGTGACAACAATTGTCGCCATTCCGCTCTTGAATGAGCAATTGACCCTATTTACCATCCTCGGCGCCGCCTTGATCATCGGCGGCGTCTATATAGTGCAGAAATTATGGTGACAGAACGCCAACATTATGATAAGACAATGGTTCATTGCGCCTTGTTATCTCAAAGGATTTCCGATTACCGGCGGCATCCGTGCATAGGCCGCAATATTGCTGCGCCCTGACCTAAGACTAAGGGCACTGTGGCAGGGGTCCCCCCTTATATAGGAAATTAATCAGGTAAGTCACATCAAGAGCATTAATCGCGCCATTTCCATTGGCGTCGCCTGCCTCCATTGGATTTGGAGCAGGGCCGGATTTATAAAGAAAATTGATAAGATAAGTGACATCTAACGCATTTCTTATACCATTGCCATTAGCATCCCCGCATAAATATGAGGCGGCAACAGACATTTTCACCGGGATATTTATGGAGGGGGAATCCGGATCATTTGAGGAAATAGTCAATCTGCCATCATAGAGTCCTTCCGGAAGATCTATTGCGTCCAACCCAACCTGTACAGTGTCAGAGGAAAACGCCGGGACGGCTCCGCCGGCAGGCGCGACGCTAAGCCAATCAGCGGCATTGAACAAAATAGCCAGATTATTTTGCATATATGGCGCATTATAGACCGCCGCTAATCCATCATCACCGGCTGAGTTCTCGATACCGATAGTAGCCCCGTTCAAACCGTCCACATCAGAACCGGGGTCCATAGCTCCATACTGCAAAGATATCTTTCCATCAGAATAAAGAACCGCCTGAAAAGTTAGAGAACCTGTGCCGGTAGTAGAGAAATAATTCTTAATACCCTCGAAGCTGACAATAAAACGATTATTTGCAACATCAGAGTAATAGTATATATGTCCCCCTTTGCGTGGATCGAGGTCATCCCACCAGATGGCAACAAGATTATTTGGGATAGTGACAACAGGGAAATTGGAATTGGTGCGGTTGGTCGATCCAGAACCAAAGGTGAGAATGCCGTTTGAGCCGACATATAGTGTGGTATAACTATTCTGATAGAAGGGGAATGCAAACCCAAGCGAAATGGCGCCGCTGGTGTCATCATCGCCAAGACCGACGATTTCTGTACCAACCGTTGAGATATTCACCCAATTATAACTCGGCCCCAGAGGATCATTAGAATCTATCCATGAGTATCCCCAGGCATCGGGCCCCCCACTGCCGCGCAGCACTTTCGCAAAAAATGGCTCATTGACAGGCGATTTTTCCTGATCCCCCAATCTATAACCAAGGGGCTGAAGTTTGGCTGAACCAACCGAACCAGGGGCGAGCGATTTGCCATTGAACATCTGCCGACTAATTTGGTAGTCAAGTATCCCCGGGCCATTGTTTTCAATTACGAGAGGTACTGCCAATTGTGTACCGGTTGGCAATGCGCTCGCGATGGAGTCCTCCGCAATAAATATATCGGGAGCGTAGATATGTACCGATACAGGAATATTTCCACTTGGCGTGTCGGGGTCATTGCTGGCAAAAGAGATCGATCCG
>CAZCFT010000031.1:0-23065 GCA_964498015.1 uncultured Ignavibacteriaceae bacterium | reverse complement strand
TTCTTCATGCAAAGCGCCGCGAACCCTTTTTGAGACCCGATGGGAAACGACGGTGTTGTTTATTAATTCGCGAATTTGATCATTAAATTCGTCCCATGGCGGAGGCAACTTATCAAGAAGCCGGCGGCGTGCGATAGTCGCCCGTTTGGCGCAATCTGAAAGCATCTTGACAAAAGTTTGATCAATGAGAGCAACGACAATGGCATCAACCGCATGATGGCGATGATCGTCGCGGGTTTTCCCCGGGCCGTCGCCCAATATGCCATTTAGATCAAGCGCATTTCGCATATGCGCAGTTATTTGCCCCGATGGGATGGCCATTACACGCCGTTTCCCACTTGCATCGATACCGTCGGCGTCAATGCCGCCATATAATAGGCCAAGATATTTCTTAGCCCATTTGGCCGTCCAGCGCATATCGTTAAGCTGGCGGCTGGTGAAATCATCAAGCATTTTATCGACTTCCTGCGGCTCCATCAAGAATCGGCGCAGTTTTTCTCTGGCGGCGCTCCCCTTGAAAGCCTTGATCCCCGTAACTACATTATCCCATTTATCGGTTCCATGATACGCCTCATAAGGGGTTCGATTATGTTTCAGATTGCGATTTTCGTTAGCGTCGCAAAGCGTTTTATTCATGTATGAATCGTCCAGACAGCGATCAAAGGGAATAATATGCTCGATATCAAATTGGGGAAATTCACCCACGAGGGAAGTAATATTTATTGGTTTGCCACTATAAGGGCATTTCCAATCACATTCTTGAGCGAGTATTACTTTAAGTATATCGTTTCTGCTCGGGTTTCCAATGTTGGCTTCTTTCAATATTAATTCTGCGGCGGTCGTTCTTTCCTTTTCGTTGGCGCGATTCTTTTTCCATGTTTGTTCCCTCTGCTTTGGAGTTTGCCTTAGTTCGCGACCAAGCTCGATATGAATTTCCGCCGGCTTGCCATAACGATTAATTATAGCGTTGACAACACGTCTTACTTCCGTTAATGCCCGCGAGACAATCGGATTGCGTAAGGCGGGAAGCTCTTCTGAATCTAAGGGCGGCAAGATGTCCTTTGCTTCTTGATTTCGCGCCGATCTTTCAGGGTAGCATTCCTTTATTGCCGTCTGGAGGGAGACGCCATTTTTGAGATGCGGCAAGAGCTTGGCAATCGCCTGACGGGAGAATGAGCAATATCCCTCTTCAAGTTTCATATCGCCGAATTTTTCCGCCGCTTCTTTATCCAATCCCCAATGATTCATTCCCCTTTTCTTCAGGGTTTCATCATTTATTATGCTGAGCCAATCTTCAACTATGGCTTGCCGCTGTTTTTCCGTGAATTCCTGCCATCGCTCCCAACCAAATATCTTTATTATTTTGACAGCCGTCCGATTGCCCGGGATTTTTTCCTCGCCGCCCGCCTCGAGGTTGAATTTGGCGCTATTGGGAAGGCCAAGCAGTTTTTTTATCTTGGCAAATTTTAGATCGCCCTCATTTTCAAGTTCCTCAATCAGTTTTTGTCTTTGTTCAGCGGCGATTTCCGAAATGAACCTTCCCCACTCATCAACAATTTTCAAATCGTTGACTTTTTGCAGATAACGGAATCGCTGAGCATCTAACAACGCCCAGGGCGCTCTTTTGCGCCCTTTTTCCAATTCGCATTCGCCAATTAAATGGCTCTGCGATTTCAAAGGGCGCTGATGGAAAAGGGCATGATGTATTTCTTTTTTGAGAATATTGGTGAGAATGTCGGAATACCAATGCAGTTGCGATTTCCAGATTTCCTCAAATTCGGTTTCGTACATTTTCCGGGCGGTGTATCTTTGTCTTATCCGTTCCTCGCGTGGGTCAATTTTAGAGAAATATTCGCCGAGGGTTCTTGAGCCGGAGTCGTCGATTTTCGCTTGAAGCTCGCTGATTTTCTTTTTCATCCCCTTTTGTTCGGACTCCTTTTTGGGGGCTGATTTTCTGTTGCTTAGAAAACCTCTTCTCTGAGATAGATGATAGAAGACGCGGCCCAATTCGAACGGCATAAGCTTTTCATCCAAAGCCCTTGCGCGTAATTTATAGGGAGAATCGATTTTTGCATCCAATTCGGCAAGGATATTGTGGCGATTATCCGGAGCGTCAAAATTTCCTTCCGGAAAGAGACGGGACCTTTGCAGAATATGAATAAGATGCTTTCGGCGCATACCGGCGCGTTCCAGAAGCCTGCGCCTGCCCCGGGCTTCACGACGATTCATGTTGCGGGATTTGCCCTTACCGTCCGTTTCAAGATTGTCCAAACCGGCCTCAAATACCCTGGCGCCAATTGCGGGGAGGGCACGAGGCCGACCCTTTTCAGTTTTAATCAAGGCCCAACCGATGGAATTGGGTCCAATGTCCAAGCCAAGAATTAATCCACTACCTTTAATTGAAACCATACAAAAAGCCCTTGACAATATTTACGATTCCGGTTATTTATAGATTGAATGTACTCAATCGGCGGTTGTCTGTCAACTCCCAGTAAGGACAATCGTCCGAAGGTTTAAGGCTCTAAGGAGCTACCGATGCCCGTCCAGCACGGGCATCTTTATTTTTGCAGTAAAAAAACCCTCTCCGCTTTTGCGGGGAGGGTTATATGATTACCAATACATGTTTAATCAGATGTCGACTTCGTCCTCGTTGGTCTGAGGTTTGGTGATGCTTTTCATGGTCTCTTCGATTTTCTCCGGGTGTTTCTCTTTTAGCTTCCCCTTGTACTTCTTAAGCTGTGACTTTACTTTGGTAGCCGCCTTTTCTATGGACAGATACATATCATTCGAATCTGCCGTGGCGTTGATAGTGGAATTGTAAACTTTGACCTTAATTTCGGCTGTCTGCCGATGCTTTTCCACGTCAAGAACAGCCTCCGCGGAAATGATGTTTTCAAAGTACCTGGTGAGTCCCGCCAGTTCTTTCTCGATAGTTTCCTTCAACTGAGGAGTCAGGTCAAAATGCCTTGCCGTTATTTCAATTTTCATAGCATGTAACTCCTATTAAGGGTTTGATCAATAGACCGGTTTAGTTTCGAAATGATGCTCTGCCCTGATAAATCTTCGCGTCCCCGATTTCTGGCGTAAGACCAGCGAATGAGTGATAGCGCCGCCCGGACGAAAGAGGACTCCCTTGAGGAGGTCGCCGTCGGTCACGCCGGTGGCGGCAAACATGATCTCATTGCCGGATGCCAGTTCATCAACATTGAAAATTTTGTTGATATCTTTCACCCCCATTTGGTTGGCTCGATCTATTTCCTCCTGATTCCGCGGCGCTAACCGTCCCTGCATCGCTCCTCCGATGCATCTCAGGGCCGCCGCGGCCAGAACTCCCTCGGGGGCGCCGCCAATCCCGAGGAGCAAATCTATTCCACTTTCGGGCAATGCGGCGGCAATGGCCGAGGAGACATCACCATCGGAAATCAGATGAATCCTGGCTCCGGTCTTGCGGACTTCCGAAATAAGATCGTGGTGTCGGTCTCTTTCCAGAATGACGACTGTGAGGTTTGATATTTTGAGCCCCAGGCATTCGGCGACCCGTCCGATATTTTCTTTGGGGCTTTTTCTCAGGTCAATCGCCTCGGAGGCCTGCGGTCCGGCGGCGATTTTTTCCATATAAGTGTCGGGGGCATGAAGAAGCTTGCCTTTGGGGGCTACGGCAATCACAGCCAGTGCATTGGAGCGGCCATAGGCGACCGAATTGGTGCATTCGAGAGGGTCAACGGCAATGTCAACTTCAGGGGAGCTTCCGCAACCGACATTTTCGCCTATAAACAGCATGGGAGCTTCGTCTCGTTCCCCCTCGCCGATGACTACGGTACCTTTGAAATAGATGCTGTCAAAAGTGCGGCGCATGGCCGCCACAGCGGCATCGTCGGCATCGTTGGCGGAACCGCGTCCGACCCATGAGGCACAGGCGAGCGCCGCCGCTTCGGTAACTCTAACTATTTCGAGAGCAAGATTGCGATCCATTCAAGATTCCTCGTCCAATGAGGTTGCAGTTTTCAAATTCGATTGCCAAAACTATCCAATTTTATGATGATAGGAGCTATTTGCTAAACCACTCTTTTCCGGAACCGAGCCGGAGGTATTTTTAATTCTTCGCGGTATTTGGTGACGGTACGCCGCGCCAACATCATTTTTTCCTCTTGAAGCTTATGGAATATTTCCTGATCCGACAGAGGTTTCTGCGGGTCTTCGGCGTGAATGATTTCTTCGATTCTCTGTTTTACATGACGTTTGGAAAGGTCTTCGCCCTCTTCCATTGCAATACCGGAGTTGAAGAAATATTTGATTTCATAAACCCCCTGCGGAGTTTGAACGTACTTGTCATTAGAGACCCGGCTAATGGTGGCGACATTCATATTGACCTTGCGGGCAATATCCTCCATTATCAGCGGCTTTAGAAAGGCTGAACCCTTCTCGAAAAACTCTTTCTGCTCTTCCACGATGGCATCCATGACTCTAATCATGGTGGTGCGGCGCTGGTTTATGGAATTGAGAAGCCAGCGAGCCTGCTCCAGCTTTTCCCGGACATATTTGCGCGTATCCTTGGAGACATTACTGCCCGGTTTAAGAAGCTGTCGGTAGCTTGGATTAATCCTCAGGGACGGAAAACTCTTGTCGTTATGGCAAACGACGTATTCGTCACCCAATCGATCGACAATTAAATCCGGCACAACGGGAGTGGCTGACGCTTCAAAACGGCCGTAGGCGGGCGAGGGTGAAAGCGTTTTTATGAAATCCATCGCCTGCTGGGTCTTTTCGACCGAGACTCCCAGCGAACGTGAAATCTGAAGAATCGATTTCTTATCCAGTACATTTACAAATTGGTCAACCACTCGGTACGCTACGGAATCCTTCTGCCCTTTTTCTTCAAGTTGTATTAAGAGAGATTCTCTCAAGTCGTGGGCCCCCACTCCCGAGGGATCAAGGCTCTGAATAATCTTGACCAGTCTTTCCACCTTCTCTATCGGGACTTTTAATTCCTCGGCCATTTCCTTGTCCGGACAGACCAGATATCCCTTGGGAGTGATATTTCCGATTATATATTCGGCGATGAGAAGATCCTCTTCCGAAAGTTTTAGATATGACAACTGCTCTCTGAGATGGTCATAAAGCGATTTCTCCATGACAGGGACGCGTTCGTAGTCTTCCTCTGCAGGCTCGTAGTATTGCTTGACTTTGTATTCCTGCTCATCGCCCAAGTATCTCTCCCAATCCACCTTGTCAAGCCGTGGATCCATTTCTTCAGGCTTCTCTTGAAGGCTGGCCTCTTCTCCCTGCTCGGCGGGGTCAACAGTTTCTACTTGTTCCAGCTCCTCCAGCATCGGATTAATTGATAATTCATGCCGCAAGGTCTGCTCCAGCTTGAGAATCGGCATCTGAAGCATTTTCAGAGACTGAATTAGCTGAGGCGCAAGAGTCTGTCTGAGTCTTAACTGTAGGCCGAGTTTCATAGTTATCCCGTTGTTCTATAATCGATTATGTCAATTCCGTCAAAGACCGGATCGGGCAATTGACCGACTTTCCATTTGTGATCTCCTATTAACTTATCGGTCTCTTGGTAGCCATGGTTTATCTGGAGCCACTCTGTTTCAATATTTTATGATGCATTTTCCAAAGATTGTTCAGAATTTAATTCTAATTCAACCTAAATTTTTCACCAAGATAGATTTTCCGCGCCTCGGGGTCTTCAGCCAGAAACTGAGCGGTCCCGGTTTTCAAAATTTTCCCGTCGCACATTATATAGGCTCGATCACAGATAGAAAGAGTCTCCCTGACATTATGATCCGTTATCAAGACGCCGAGGCCCTGGGCAGTCAATCGGGAGATTATTTTCTGTATATCCTCAACAGCTATGGGATCAATACCGGCAAATGGTTCATCAAGAAGCATAAATTTCGGTTCCGTCACGAGGGCTCTGGTTATCTCAACCCTTCTTCTTTCGCCTCCGGAAAGTGAATAGGCCTTCCGCTTGCGCAGGTGGCTGATGTCCAGTTCATTTAGCAAAAATTCCAATCTTTCGGCCTGCTTTTTTCTCGAAAGTTTTCTCATCTGGAGGATAGCTCTGATGTTATCTTCGACAGTCAACTTACGGAAAACAGAGGCCTCCTGCGCCAAATACCCTATTCCCATTCCAGCTCTCTTATACATTGGGAAATCGGTGATTTCCCTCTCTCCCAAGAACACACTTCCCTCATTTGGCCTGATAAATCCAATAATCAGGTAGAAGGTAGTGGTTTTGCCTGCCCCGTTTGGCCCCAAGAGCCCAACTACCTCGCCTGGGTTGACCATTATAGAAACCGAATCGACCACGACCCGCTTCTTGTATTTTTTCACCAGTTCAAGAGAACTCAACTTATCCATCTATATAAAATATACGGCAAATAAATTTTAACACAACTTTATTCTGATTTTCAGCATAATATTTGCTAATCGCCCCAAACCATGTTATTTTATACCGACTTATAATAAAATAACTTATGCCTTAAGGATAAAACAATGAAAAAAAATCTTTTCGCGGCCATATTGATAACAGTGATTTCTATTTGTTCCTGCAGTAAACAGTTGGAGAATGACAAAGGACTATTTGACAGGGGGTTAGCCGCGCTCAATCGGGGGCAAAGCCGGCAAGCGCAGGAACTCTTCAAAAGCATCGATACTCTTAATCCGGATTCCCCTTATGGTCTATATGGGCAGGCGCTCTATTTTCAAAAAGAGGGTTTTATTTTTGAGGCAATTGATGCCTACGAAAAGATTCTGGAAAAGCATTCCAAATTTGCTCCAGCGCTTATGTCATATGCGGAGTTGGCTATGAAAACCGGTAGAGACGAATTATCAATCGGGCTGGCGGAAAGATACATCAAAGCTGACGGCGAAACGGGCAAGAGCCTATCGCTTAGAATTGAAACTCTCCTAAAAGCAGGGGAAATTGAAAAGGCGGGAAATGCAGTGAACGAGGCCTTGACCAAAATTCCCGATGATCCTCTGGTCCTTGTTTCTTCGGCCAAATATTATTTTCATTCCGGTATGCTAAACAAGAGTGAGGAGCTTCTAAATCGCGCTGTCGGCAAGATTGGGAAAAATGTGGAAGGTATGGTCTCCGTTGCGGATTATTATTCTCAACGGGGTCTGGCCGATTCCGCCGCCGGCGTGCTGACAAAAGCGCTGGGAGAGTCAAAAGATGATTTCTATCTGAAAGGGGATGCGGCGGAGATTTATGTTGGGATGAAATATTTCTTTGATGCCGATCAGCTTTTGGAAAAGATGTTCCAGATTTCCGACAGCGCTCACATCGGCTACTGCCTTAAAGCAGGATCATTTGAAAAACAGGGAAAGATGAAAAAGGCAAGGAGAGCTTATGAACCGGCTTTCGTCCGATTCCCAGGATTTGTCACAGTGATAAGAAATTTGGGGATTTATAAATTTAAGAGTTTTGAAGCCATGACTGCTGAGGCGTATCTGACAACTGCTTTCACGAAGGCCGAAGAAAAGGGATATTCTCCGGAGGAATTAACAAATATTGCCCTTGATCATATAGAAGGACTTATTTACCAGAATAAGGGAGCCAAAACCTCAATGATGCTGGCTTCACTGGTGGACTCATTTCCCAATGATTTTCGAACCAATAATGACGCCGCGGGAATATTACTGATATTTGCTGAGCGAGACTTTGCGGCCAAAATATTGCAACAGCTGGCCCGATTGAGCGCCGGCAATTCGGCGCGTCTGGCCAAAGTCGGCAAGATTTACGAGAAAGCAGATTCATTGCAGACGGCAGAG
Organism: uncultured Ignavibacteriaceae bacterium; assembly: GCA_964498015.1. GTDB lineage: Bacteria > Zixibacteria > MSB-5A5 > GN15 > PGXB01 > CAWEZN01. The sequence continues at coordinate 15,280 of CAZCFT010000031.1, read as the reverse complement.
AATTACTACAATGATGCCATAAAGCTGGACAAAGCGAATAATTCAGCAATATTGGGAATGATTTCAATTTTCAAGAGCCAGAATAATCCTCAACAGGCCATCCAATTTGTTAATGGTTTAGGCGGATATATTCTGGATATTCCGGAGATAGCCTCCGAGATGATACAGCTATATCAATCGACCGGTGATCTGGCCAAGGCGCAGGAATTGGCGGAAAAGCAAATTGCTCTCGGATCGAGGGATATAAGTAGATATGAAACGGCGCTGTCGCTCGCTGAGACGGAAAATAATTCGCAGTTGGCTGAAGCATTAATAAAGAAGTGCTTGGAGAAAAATCCTGATGACCCCTCTGCTTATACTCTTATGGGGAGATATTATTTTGAAGGGGGAAACATAACGGAGGCAGAGAAGGGCGTTGACAAGGCCCTATCCTTGGATAACAAGTTTGTCAAGGCGTATCTTCTGAAGGCTGAATTGGACACACTTCAGGGGAAAACAGACATGGCCACTACCACATATGAAAATGTTCTAAAGTTGGATAATGAATGCGGTCCGGCGCATGCTGGATTGGCCTGGCTGATGGCTGAAGGAGGCGGGAACTATCAGATGGCGACGAATCATGCCATGTCTGCCTTAGGCGCCGAGCCGCAGAATCCGATGTACTATGTTGCGCTGGGATGGACCTTCTATAAGGCCGGACGAAGCGGCATGGCGAGGGGAAATTTTGAAAAGGCTCTCCGTTTTTCTCCGGATAGCCCGGTAATCAATTATTATGCCGGCCTTGGATATTGGAAAGACGGCAAATCGGATAGGGCAAAAGAATGCTTTCAGAAAGCGCTGGCAAATGGATTAGCCGGCAAATTGCGTACTGAAGCCGAGGCGACGCTGAAAAAATTATAGACCCGATCCGGAGTTTTATGCTCCGGTCGGGTGGAAAATCAGCAGTTATCGGCGCTCGGCGCCCGTACCTCGATTGATCAATCAAGCGTACGCTTTCGATGAAATTTCATCCCTTGCCCGCCGACCCGAATAATTTCATCTTCTCTATGATCACTTTTTTAACGGCCTCACGCGCCGGGCCGAGGATTTTGCGAGGGTCAAATACTTCAGGTTTTAGGGTGAGAGCTTCGCGCACGGCGCCGACCCAGGCCAGACGGAGATCGGTATCAATATTTATCTTGTTGATGCCAAGTGCGATCGCCTGCTTGTAGGCTTCATCAGGCACTCCCTTGGCCCCGGGAAGCTTTGCGCCATATTTTTGAGCCTTATCAAGCAAACCCTGACCCACGCCGCTGGCTCCGTGCAGTACAAGAGGAATTTTGACTCTCTCTTTTATTTCATTAATCCGATCAAATGCCAGTCTCGCCTCGCCTTTGAATTTGTAAGCGCCATGGCTTGTCCCGACGGCCACAGCCAGAGCGTCGCAGCCGCTTTCCTTCACAAAGCGAACCGCCTGATCGGGATCAGTTAGAATGGCCTCTTTCTCAGCAACGGAAACATTGTCTTCGATGCCGCCCAACCGTCCAAGCTCAGCCTCAACGGCGATATTTTTAGGATGCGCCAACTTGACGACTTCTTTGGTGATCCTGATATTTTCCTCAAGAGGGTGGTGCGAGGCGTCAATCATGACCGAAGTAAATCCGGCATCGATACATTTCTGGGCGTCTTCAATAGTGGCTCCATGGTCAAGATGTAGAGCGACCGGGGCGGACATTTTTGAAGCGCCGGTCCTGACGATGCTGACCAGGTAATCGATTCCGGCATATTTGATGGCTGAGGTTGATGCGGCCAGAATGATAGGCGATTTCATCTCAGCGGCCGCCTCAAGGGCGGATTGTATGAATTCCAGATTATTTACATTGAACTGACCAATGGCATATTTTTGCTCATTAGCCGGTTTATACATTCCAATAAGTGAAACCAGAGGCATTAGCAGACTCCTTTCAAAGTTTTGTGCATAAAATTATTTTCTTTGCACTTCTCCGGTCATCGGGACAAATCGAACCGGTATGATTGATTGTTTGACAATACCATCTTTGTTCTTGATAATCAAATATAGTTCCTGAGTAAAATCGCCGACCGGGATAACCATCCGGCCGCCCACTTTCAATTGATCGATCAGCGGTTGCGGGACTGAAGGCGCCGCGGCGGTGACAATTATGGCATCGAACGGCGCATGCTCCGGCCACCCAATATAACCATCGCCGGCCTTTACCATGATTTTCTTGTATCCAAGAGAATCGAGCAATTTTGACGCCCTTTCCGCCAGGGGAGAGATAATTTCTATGGAAAAAACGGAGTCGGCAAGCTCTCCCAATACGGCCGCCTGATATCCTGAGCCGGAGCCGATTTCCAGTACTTTGGAGGAGGAATTGATCTCCAGCAGTTGGGTCATAATGGCGACGATATAGGGCTGTGATATCGTCTGGTCGTGGCCTATAGGCAAGGGGCCATCATGATAGGAATCATCGCGAAATTGTTTTGGGACAAAAAGATGGCGCGGGACAGAACGCATTGCTGTCAGTACATTCAAGTCTGTAATATCTCGGGGGATAAGCTGAGTCTCGACCATTTTCTGGCGCTGATTGAAATAAACTGAATCAGGCGCCATGTCAGATTCGGAATTACCGGAACAAGAAAAAAGGGCCATCATAGCGGTTAAATATAAATGCAACAATCGTGAAATACGCAATCTAATTATCACAGGAATAAATTCGGAATCTTGGCGCTAAGAGTCAATACCTAATAAATTTTTCCATTGACTTCTTTGAGCCAAAGCTTCACCAGCCCCAATATTTTTCCTTCCAAATTGTCCTGAATTTTACCTGACTCAAGAGCCTTGACATAAGCCTCAAGCCCTATCTTAGTTTCGGCCACGGTCAGAATTTCTTTTTTTTCAGCAACGAGGGAGTCTCGATATTTCAGAGTAAGGCGGATCAGTTTTCCAAATATAGCCAGTGATTCGGACGGAAGGTACCCCTCATCTTTGAGAATCTTTCCGAAGTATTTACGCAAATCATCCTGGTCCATCAAGGCGCTTTTCCTTTCAACGCTTTCTCATAATATAAAGTCTGAATTGCCGCCGAATGCAATGCTTTTTCCGATTGGCAGTGATTATTCCAGCAAATCCTGATCTATAGGGCCTATTCTCAGCTATTTCAGATTGCAACATTGGTATCAACCCATACAGAGGCCTTTTGTTATACAGTCTGCATGATAGATAGCGCTTCCGACTAAAGGGGAGTTCTTGCAGGACGATTAAATGACAAAGGGAAGAATGATTCGACTCATCGGAATTAAATTATTGAAAGAGTTCCGTCAAAGGCCGGATTGTAAATTGGAATCAAAGGAGAAAAGATCATTTAAGCCAACAGGTACAAAGTTAAGTTCGAGATAACGACAATTTGAGGATAATTCGGGTTTTCTTATGAACAGATTAGAAAAATTGATCGACACGGTCGCGGCCGACCTTATCATGGCCGATGCCGAAGATCTGCCGGCCTTGGCCCAAGTTCATGAGGGTTTTCTTGAGATCATAAGGGAAATCAAGGACGATGCCAGCATCATATCTCAAGCGGCCAGAAAATCGGCGGAGTTTGTGGAAAAAATAGTCCTCAGCGAGGTGGCCGACAAGAAGGGGACGCTTATCATGCTGAACGGCAGTATCACGGGCATGCAGGCAATTGTCCGGGACGGCCGGTCGCCGGCGGAATGCAAATTTCCTTCAGAGTTGGGTCTATCCGATTTTGGCCAAAGCAAAACGCCCGAAAATCGTAAGGCAGAAACGGCAAAGGCACAAACCGTTGAATCGAAGACAGAGAGGTCGCCCGAAAACAATAATCCGGCAACATTGAGTGAATCTTCGGGCGTAGCCGTCACTTCCACGGTCGCACCGGAGAAACCGGCTGAGTCATTGATTATTTCTCTGGAAAGCGGCGATTCATCGCTCTTGGGCGAGTTCATAACGGAGGCACGCGAGCATTGTACCACCGCGGAACAAATGCTGATGGATTTGGAAACCAGTGATGATAAGCAATCCGCCATAAATGCCATATTCAGAAGTTTCCACACAATAAAGGGAGCCGCCGGATTCCTTGATCTGAAGCCGATATTGGCGCTGGCGCATGAATCCGAAACTCTCCTTGACCTGGCGCGTAAGGGGACTATCCAAATTGCCGGCGATATTGCAGATATAGTATTTGACGCTATAGATACTATGAGGAAACTGCTGGATGGCGCCGAACAAGCGCTGAAAGAGAATAGCCAATTTGACGCAACCCCTCTGACGGCTCCAATCCTTGAAAATCTTCATCATATCCTTGAACACCCCACGGCATCTGCGATGGAGGTTCCTCCGAGAGTCGGAGATATTCTTATCGATATGGGGGCGGTGACTCAGCCTGAAATAGATGAGGCTCTGGCAAAAAGAGAGCGGCCTAATGAGAAATTGGGAGAAACTCTTGTCAAGCAGGGACTGGTTCCAGCGAAAGTTGTTGCCCGGGCCCTCCGAAATCAACAGCAGGTGAAATCGGAGAAACCGGCTGTCACAGTCAAAGAGATGGTAAAAATCGACACCGAAAGGCTTGACAAGCTGGTTGATACTATAGGCGAATTGGTGATCGCCGAGTCCATGGTGGGACAGGATGAGGAAATTCTCTGCCGCGTTTCGCCCAAAGTAGCCCGCAATATTGCTCATCTAAATAAAATCACCCGTGAGATTCAGGAAATGGGAATGGCAATGCGGCTGGTTCCCGTAAGACCGACATTCCAGAAGCTCGCCCGGGCAATAAGAGATCTGACCAGAAAATCGGGCAAGGAAATCGAGTTTGTAGTCTCCGGCGAGGACACTGAAGTTGACCGCAGTATTATCGAGAATATCGGCGATCCCCTGATGCATATGATCAGGAATTCGGTGGACCACGGAATTGAAACTCCCGAGGAAAGAGTAAAGGTTGGAAAACCGAGAGGCGGCAAAATCACTATTCGGGCCTATCATAAGGGTGGGAATATTTATTTCGATATCGAGGACGATGGTAAGGGGCTTGACAAAGAGAAGATCCTGGCCAAGGCCAAAGAGAAAGGGCTTATAGAAAATAACAAAGAATTCACTGATAAGGAGATTTTCAATCTTGTCCTGCTTCCCGGTTTCTCCACGGCTCAAAAGGTGACCGATATTTCAGGGCGCGGGGTGGGAATGGATGTAGTGAAAAGGAATCTTGATGTCATGCGAGGACATCTTGAGATAAACTCAGCTCTTGGACAGGGCGCCGCCTTCTCAATGAAACTCCCTTTGACCCTCGCAATTATCGACGGCATGGTTGTGAAGGTCGAAAAAGAGAAATTTATCATTCCAACCCTCACGATTGTCGAGTCATTGAGCCTTTCCAAAGAGATGATATTTACCGTCGCCGAAAAAGGGGAGCTTATTAATCTGAGAGACGAGCTACTTCCCTTGATAAGGGTCAACGGCTTATTTGAGCTTGAAAAGTCCGGCAGTGGCAGTGGAGAAAGAACCGTTGTCGTCGTCGAGGACGGGACAAAACGGGTCGGACTGGTGGTGGACAAGTTGCTGGGTCAAAGGCAGACAGTCATAAAAAGTCTGGGACATGTATTTGGGAAACAAAAATGGATTGCAGGCGGGGCGATTCTTTCTGATGGGACAGTCGGTCTTATCATCGACGTCAGTGGCATCATAACTTTGGCCTTATCTGAAGGAAAAGCCCAATTCAGAACCGACTCTTATTCGGATAATTTTATGAAGAAAACTCCAGATAATAATAAAATTGACGTGAATGAACAAACTGTACAGCCAAAAATGGAGGCAGTTGCAAGCAATTAAATGGGAGTCTAAGTAATTATTTTGTCATAGAATGGAGGCAAACAATGAACGAACAGAGAAGAACCGTTGGCGGAAATGCCAAAACAGAAAAGACCGACAACCGTGCCGGAAAGTATCTCACTTTCAGGCTGGCTCAGGAGGAGTACGGTCTGGAAATTCTCAAGGTTAGGGAAATTATTGGGCTTATGGATATCACCAAAGTTCCCAAGACCCCGCATGAAATTCGGGGAGTCATCAATCTGCGCGGGAAAGTGATTCCGGTTCTTGATCTGAGGTTGAAATTTGGGATGGATGCCATGGAGGACACCGAAGAGACCTGTATCATCGTGGTTGATATCGCCAGCGAAGACGGTTCAGTCCTGATGGGAATCCTGGTGGATGCGGTTTCAGAGGTACTGGATATCCAATCGGAGGAAATCGAAGATGCTCCCACTTTTGGGGCGGACGTCGACACAAAATTCATCCTGGGAATTGGGAAGGTAAAAAATACGGTGAAAATTCTTCTCGATATCGACCGGGTCCTTACCGGAGTCGATATGGCTTCGATGGAGAATCTCGAAATAGACCGTGAGGCAGTAGAGAATATGGCTGAAGCCACCGTGTAATAATCGGAGTAATTATTCAGAATTGATTCGCTACAGTAGCAGAAATGCCAAGAAAGAATAAGGAGATAAGCTATGAGTAAGTCAATCAGATTCGCCTGGGCGCAGGCGGCAGTCGGCTTTGAACTATCGCAGTGGAAGACCGACTACAAGAATTCTGAAGCCGCTAAGGATTTACACGCTCAGACATCATTAATTCTGAACTTCTAACGTTGAATCCCGGCGGGATTGCGAGGTTCTAAAGCTTCATAGACGGGAAAAAAAGAATGGGCCGCAGGTCTTAATCGCTCTGAGGCCTTAGATAGAAAAAATGAATCGTTCAAGGATTCTGGCCGCGGGAAGATCCGCGCCCAATGCAAATAGGGGTTGCCATGGCAGTAGTCGAAGGAAAAAAGGCCGCTGTTGAGACCGATTTAAAACTAAGAGTGTCGGAAGACAGGCTGGAAGTGTCTTTGTCATGCAGTAATTCCGCCATCACGGCAAAGGATTTTACAGAGGCGCTACAGAGTCAATTGGATAAAATGAAAATTACTGTCACCATGGATATGGAGTCAATAAATAAGGCGAGGTCTCTGGCGGCAGGGAATAGCGACGCAATTGCCGGCCTTCTGATTGCCCGAGGAACGGCGCCTGTTCCGCCCCAGGATGGTCGTCTGGAATGGATGGGTGAATTCTTCGCCGAGGGGTATTACATCGACCCAATTACCAGACGGATAGATTTTCATCAGAAAGTCGAAAAGAGGTCGGTAGAAAAGGGCCAACTTCTGGTGCGGATCGTTGCGCAGAAAGAAGGGACGGATGGCGCTGATGTCTTCGGCATGCCGGTGAAAGTATCCCGGGCGAAAAAGGTTGATTTACGTGGTGGTCCCCATGTTGCCTGGGATGGAGAGGAAAAAGGGTATCGCGCAAATTGTGCGGGAAGAGTAAAGCTTGTTGGGGAATTGCTTGATGTTGATGAGGTTCTGCATATCCGGGGGGATGTCTGCAATGAAATTGGCAACATTAAGCATAATGGGCAATTACTTATTGAGGGAAATGTAGAATCTGATTTCAAGATAGAGGCCACCGGTGATATTGAAGTGAGGGGTCTTATTTTTGCGAGCGATGTCGAATGTGGAGGCAATCTGATAGTTAGAGAAGGAATCAACGAAAATATCTCAAAGAAAATAGCGGTCAAAGGGGATATCATATCCAAATATATTCTGAATGCCTCGATCGAATGCGGGGGGAATGTCATAGTCAAGAAAGAGATATTTCAGTCAAGCATCAAATCCTGCGGCGAAATAAATTGTTGTGACGGGAGAATTGTCGGAGGCGAGATGATCGCCGGGCGGGGAATCGTTGTGGGGGAAGTGGGATCAAAGGGGAATGTGAGGACATCACTCGTGGTTGGAGTTGATTTTTCTCTGCTAAATGAACTGAAGCTACAGACCGACACCATCGATAAACTCAAGGAAACCGTTAGGAAGCTGAGCCCGGTGTACAAAAAGCTTAAGGCAAGCATGGGAATTCTAACGCCCGCCCAAAAAGAGAGTATGACCGAGATAAATTTCAAGATTGTGGAATCAGAAGAAGAAATGCTGGCCCTTGATGAAAAAAGCAAAGATATAAGAAAGAAAATATTTTCCAATAGAGACGCCCAGATCACAATTTTCAATACGGTATATCCGGGGGCATTGCTCAGAGTAGCTGATACTCAGACAGATATTGCCGAGACGCTTCTCGGCCCCATAGAGGTCCGTCAGGACAAAATAAGCAGGCAAATTGTATTATCTTCAGAACTCACCAAAAAAGATGGAGTGACTTCATGAAAGCAGAAAATATCAATCCATTCATTGAATCGGTCGCGGAGACATTTGAAAGTATGCTGGAGTGCTCAGTCGAGGCCGGAGATCCGGTATTGAATGAAGACGCTGAGGGGACTCCCGATATAATCGGCGTTATAGGTCTCTCCGGCACCGCACAAGGGATCGTAGCCCTAAAATTGCCTGTCAAGACGGCGCTGGCAGTGATAGGCAAAATGATTGGCGTTGAAATTCGGGGTATTGATTCCTCTATCATCGACGGCGTGGGCGAACTGGTCAATATAATAGCCGGGAATGCCAAAGCCAAATTCGAAGGGCATGCAATTTCCCTCAGTCTTCCTACGGTTGTCAGAGGAAGCATCTATAAGCTCACCAACCTTAGCAACACGGTTTGGCTGACAGTTCCATTTGAAAGCCCCTTAGGGGAGTTCTCGCTTTCGGTATGTTTCAAACAGGCTGTACAGCAAGAAAAGGAGGCAGTTCATGCAAGTGTTAATAGTCGATGATTCTCAAATAATGCGCAAGATTATAACTGGAGCGCTGAAAAAACTGGGCGTCAATGACATTTTGGAGGCCTCCAATGGTCAGGAAGCCATAGATACCCTCGGCAAGGATGGCAATATCGGGCTGGTTCTTATGGATTGGAACATGCCGACTATGACGGGAATTGATGCCGTGAAAAAGATTCGTTTGAGCAATAACAAAGTGCCGGTTGTAATGGTGACGACTGAAGCCGAAAAAGAGAAAGTAATTGAAGCTATAAAATCCGGGGCCAATGACTATCTGATAAAGCCTTTTAACCCTAAGGACATTCAGGCAAAATTAGAGAAATTCCTGCAGGCTTGCGCTAAATGAGGGCAGTAAAACATAAAGAGAAAATTGACACGCCTAATTTTGATTCAGGCGGCGGAGTAATGACAGACTCCACATTCAATAGAATCAGGGAGCTTGTTTACGACCGAAGCGGCATCACTCTTGGAGATAACAAGCAGGCCCTGGTCAGGGCGAGGATTGCCAAGAGGATGCGCCATCTCCGTCTGCCGGATTATGAAGAATATTTGGATTATGTTATTCAGGATTATAGCGGCGAGGAAATTCAACACATGTTGGATGCCATATCTACCAACGTAACGAGCTTCTACAGAGAGCCGGCGCATTTCGATTTCATGCGTCAGGCAATTGAGAATTGGATGGCCGGCGGCATACATACTTTTCGGTTTTGGTCGGCCGCATCGTCAACCGGCGAAGAGCCATATACTATGGCTATCGAGACCCTAGAAGCGATCGGGAACGGTAGAGTTGAAGTAAAGATTCTGGCTACCGATATTTCTTCCCGGGTTCTGCAGGTTTCGGCGATTGGAGAGTACACAGAAGAGAAGGTTGACCCTATACCCAAAGCTCTCAGAAGCAAATATTTCACACGATTGAAAGAGGGGAGCAAGACTATTTATTCAATAAATGATCAGGTCCGCAAGTTGGTGATTTTTCGGCAGTTCAATCTCTCTTCCCCTCCCTTTCCATTGAAGAAACCTCTGGACATGATTTTTTGCAGAAATGTGATGATATATTTCGACAGAAAAATCCGATGCGGAATGGTAGGCGAATTTCATCGGTTGCTCAAGCCCGGAGGATACCTTCTGGTGGGACATGCAGAGAGTATCACCGGTTTATCCGATGGATTTAAATGCATCAAACCTTCTATTTACAAAAGGGAATAGGACAATGGCATTATTGGTTGTCGGCATATCTGATTATAAAATATCCAACAATCCCGAGGATGTCCTGATAACTTACTCTTTGGGCTCGTGTATCGGCATGACGGTTTACGACCCGGTAACAAAGGCGGGCGGTATGATTCACTATATGCTTCCTCTTTCTAAGATTGCTCCCGATAAGGCGGTGGCCAAGCCGGCGATGTTCGCGGATACTGGCGTTCCGGAGTTGTTGAAGCAGGTTATTGCTTTGGGGGGCTCTAAAAGCCGTCTAATTGTGAAAGTGGCTGGCGGCTCTCAATTGATGGATCAGAATAAGATATTCAATATCGGCGAAAGAAATTTTCTTGTATTGCGCAAATTACTCTGGAAAAACAATATCATGATTAAGGCCAGCGATGTGGGAGGAGTAATCTCCCGAACCCTTCGACTTGAGCTTGGCGCCGGCCAGGTAACTATCAAATCCTCGAGAGAGGAGGTTGAATTATGAATATGAAAGATCAAATAGTGGCGCGGATAACTTCGTTTCCGACTTTGCCGGTCATGGCCAATAGATTGCTTCGTGTCATTAATGACACCGAGTCCGGGATTTCCGACACAGCAAAAGTAATTCAATATGATCCGGCCCTGACAGCCAATGTTCTAAAAGCGGCCAACTCTGCATTTCTGGGGTTCCGGAGCCCGGTAAATTCGATTTCAGAGGCGGCATTCAGGCTGGGGACCAAATGGATTTTCCAGATCGCCATATCTTCCCTTATATATTCGAATCTTAAGAACCCTATCGCAGGATATGAACTGGGCGATGAGAAACTATGGAAGCATTCGCTTTCCGTGGCGCTGATGTCGGAATCTCTTTGCAGTTTATTGCGAGTCCGGGACGCGGGAACAATATATACCGGAGCGCTCCTGCATGATATGGGCAAGATCGTCCTGGGCGAATTTATGGCCTCCCATTTTGATGAAATCCAGTCAAGAGTTGACGGGAGAGGGATATCTTTTGAAAAGGCGGAAGAAGAAGTGATGGGCATAGATCATGCCGAAATCGGGGCCTTGATAGCCGAAAGCTGGAGATTTCCGGGAATTATAGTTGACTGTGTCAGATGGCACCATAACCCGGACGAAGCCCCCAATATCACGCCGGCAATAGACATTGTTCATATTGCCAATTCAATTTCCTTGATGGAGGGATTTGGATTCGGCCGAGATGAGTTACAACACCATTTCAGCGATAATTCGGCAAAGAGAATGAATATTACGAGTAATATTATAGAGTTGGCAGTGAGCCAGACGGTAATGACATTGGAAGACATTGAAAATGTTTTCAAAGAGATGCCTGCCTCAAAAGGCGTTCGGGAGGTGACGAAATAATGGCTTTTAATATTCTAATAGTGGACGACTCGAAAACGATTCGTTCCATATTAACCAAGACACTGAAGATGACAAAATTGGAAATCAACCAAATTTTTGAAGCCGGCAACGGCAAAGAAGCGCTGGAATGTCTTCAGGGGAACTGGATTGATCTGGTCCTGACAGATCTCAATATGCCGGTCATGACCGGAATTGAATTGATAAACTCTATGGCGCAGGACGGTTTGCTAAAAGACCTTCCGGTGATTGTCATCTCCACGGATGGCAGCGCCACCAGAATAGGGGAGCTGAAGGACAAAGGCGTCAGGGAGTATATCAGAAAGCCATTTACTCCCGAGACTGTTGAGGAAATCATTGACAAGATTCTGGAGGTTACTCATGACAGATCATAATTGCATGGAATCGCTTAACGAGGTAGTCAGCAAGGTGTTCGAACAGACCGCTTTCCTCTTTCCAGAACCGGCCAATCTTGCTGACGGAATTTCTTTTGATGATCTTGAGTTGTTCTTGGTCACCATTACATTTTCCGGGGATGCGGAGGGAGACGTCTCTCTTATTCTACCCATTGAGATGTGCCGTGAGCTTTCGTCGAATATCCTCGGTGAAGATGCGGGCGAAACCGAAGACCGGGAAAAATATATTGATGCGGTCAAGGAGATATTAAATATAATCACCGGACAGCTCTTGACCAAGCTATTTGGGCACAAGGCGTTATTCAATCTCTCCGCCCCACAGATTATGGAACTGAATCGAGAGGAATTCTTTTCGACCATCGAGCAGAAAGATTACTCCTGCCATTTGATTGAACAATATCCGGTAATAACCACTTTAACCTTAAGGACAGGAAGCTATGAGCATACGGGTGCTGGTAGTCGATGATTCGGCGGTAGTACGAAAAATCTTCTCCTCCGAGTTAGCCCGCGATCCAGGAATTGAGGTTGTGGGAACTGCTCCCGATCCCTATGCCGCACGGGACAAGATCGTTGAGCTTAAGCCGGATGTTTTGACTCTCGATGTTGAAATGCCGCGGATGGACGGACTGACTTTTCTGCGCAAATTGATGAAGTACTATCCGGTTCCGACAATTGTGGTGTCATCGTTGACTGCCAAAGGGGGCGATTTAGCGATGGAAGCTCTTGATTCCGGCGCGGTCGACGTGATGTGTAAGCCGGGAGCATCATATTCGGTCGGCGATATGTCGGTCGAACTGATCGAAAAGATTAAAGCCGCCGCCCAGGTTAAGCTTATCAAGAGGACCGATTCCGAGATACGGTCATCCACGCCGCCTAAGCTGGCTTTGAGCAAGACCACCAATAAGATTCTTGCTATAGGAGCCTCGACCGGCGGAACTCAGGCTCTTCAGGCCATTCTCTCGGTTCTTCCGGCAAATACTGCCGGTACAGTAGTTGTGCAACATATGCCGGAAAATTTTACTCGCGCCTTTGCCAATAGATTAAATGAAATATGCGAGGTTGAAGTGTCCGAGGCGGTGGATGGCGACACCGTCGTTCCAGGGAAAGTTTTAATTGCTCCGGGGAATCATCACATGGCGCTAAATAGATCCGGGGCCAATTATTTCGTGAGAGTTACCGGCGGGCCGCTGGTAAACAGACATCGCCCTTCGGTTGAAGTGCTCTTCAAATCGGTGGCGAAATACGCAGGAGCCAACGCAGTCGGCGTTATTTTGACAGGTATGGGCGCTGACGGCGCTGAAGGGATTCTTGAGATGAAGCAAAATGGGGCCTACACGATTGCCCAGGATGAAGCTACTTCGGTGGTATTCGGCATGCCGAAAGAAGCAATAAAATTGGGGGGAATAGAAAAAGTTTCCCCGCTTGATAAAATTCCCGCGGATATATTAAAGAATCTATAGAATTTCCATAAAAAAAAGGGCGGTCGCATGACCGCCCTTTAGAATATAAGATGACTTCTACTTCTTATGCAGATAGCAGAATTTGGCGGGCGTAGTTACCATCCGCTTGCATCTCTTACCATCTTTGGTCTTAGCCGCGCAGGCAACTTTCCTGGCAACCTTTTTCACCTTCTTGACCATCCTCTGGTTTCCTCCTGTTAAATTATTCCCTTGTGATGCCTGATTGCATCATGCAAAGGTCCAACCTGACTACTAATGACATAAAGACTATAAGTTTATAATTGGCCTGTCAACAAAAAACATTGGATCAAAGCTGGCGCCGAAAAATGACTTGACATGCTAATCGAAGGTCGATACCGTTTGTAGAAATTCAATTGAGCAAGGAGTTGGAGACGATATGGAAGAATATCGGATTGAGATAGATACATTGGGGGAGGTTAAAGTCCCGGTGGGCGCATATTACGGCGCTCAGACCACGCGCGCGATCAGAAATTTCCCCGTAAGCGGATTGCGTCTTCAACCTGAATTTGTCCGTGCGCAGGCGATTATTAAATACGGCGCCGCCAGGGCCAATATGGATTGTAAGGCATTGGACAAGAAAATTGGCGGAGCGATTGTTTTGGCGGCTGAAGAAGTCATCTCAGGCAAGATGTCCAACCAATTTGTGGTTGATCTTTTTCAAGCCGGAGCAGGCACCTCGCAGAATATGAATATGAATGAAGTTATCGCCAATCGTGCGGCTGAAATATTAGGCGGGAAGCGCGGCGAATATATACTAATCCACCCCAATGACCATGTCAATATGGCGCAATCCACCAATGATACAATTCATGTTGCTGTTCATATTGCCGCTGTTCTGGAGACTATTACCAAGCTTTTCCCCGCTGTTGACAATTTGGAGAAGGAATTGTCCCGCAAAGAGAGGGAATTTGACAATGTGATAAAATGCGGGCGGACGCATCTTCAGGATGCCGTCCCGATACGCCTCGGACAGGAATTTAGCGCCTATGCCGCTATGATGCGGCTGGATAAAAAGCGCATTTTGCAGGCGCTGGACGGTCTCAAAGAGCTGGCAATTGGCGGCACAGCTGTGGGGACAGGGCTAAATAGCCCTAAAGGGTACAGAAAATCTGCAATAAAGTATATCAACGAAAAAACCCGGCAAGATTTTCGTACCGCGGAAAATATGTTTGAGGCGATGCAGAGCTTCGACGCCGTGGTCAGTTTCGTTGGGGCATTGCGGACGCTTGTAACAGGTTTAAAAAAAATAGCCGACGATATTCGACTCCTTGCTTCCGGCCCCAGAACCGGATTTAATGAAATACGACTGCCGGCGCTTCAGCCCGGGTCATCAATCATGCCGGGGAAAGTCAACCCGGTGATGCCGGAGATGCTTAACATGGTTTGCTCCCACGCTTTGGGAAATGATGCCTGCATTCTTCATGCCTCACAGGCGGGCCAGTTGGAGCTTAATGTAATGATGCCGGTGATGGCGTATAATCTTATTCAGGAAATTCAGATTCTCGCCGGCGGGATGAATGCCTTTGCCGAGAAATGTATCGGCGGACTTGGCGCCAATGATGAGGTCTGTCTTCGGTTTGCCGAGAGAAGCACATCACTGGCGACGGCGTTGAATCCAATGATCGGATATCATAAGGCCGCCAAACTGGCTCAACAGGCTTTCAAGGAAGATCGCTCGGTGCGTGAGTTGGCCGCGGAACAGAATCTGGCAGATAAGGCGACCTTAGACAAGGCGCTTGACCTGCGCCGAATGACGGAGAACCCGGATGATTTGTAGGAGTCAAAAGACGGGTCTATCTGGATTTTTATGAAGCAACCGAATTTCGGGAAATTTGGCTACTAATCCGAAACTTCCAAGAACTGCTGTGGATTGTTCTGTGAACAATTTAGTTCCCTCGGAAAATGGAGGCGTATCTCTTGGCCGAAGATTCCGAGGAAAAATTCGCCAGAGCCTTTTTATACCCGTCCATGGCTATCTGTGTCCTGAGCCTGTGATCTTTAACCAAGCGCAGGATGGCGTCGGCCAGCCGGGCGGCATCATCCGGCGGGACAAGAAGGCC